>JANQER010000292.1 GCA_028278255.1 Elusimicrobiota bacterium
GTAAGCGTCCTGTGAACCCATTGTATCCGTGAGGAAGAAAAAGAAGTAAATTCTCCGTAATGAAACCTAAATTCAAAACGGAGGACAAAATGAAAAAAAGAAAAACGGAACAAGAATGGCGGCAAATCGTGGAAGGGCGGAAAGGGACGGGAGAACCGGTAGACAAATATTGCCGGCGACATGGGGTCAGCGAACAAAGTTATTACAATTGGAAACGGCGTCTAAAACCGGCCGGTGATTTTTCACAAGGGCCTGAATTTCTCGAAGTCATCAAAGCCGGCGGAGCAAGCGGTGTCAGCCTTGTCTGGGGCGGGTGGCGGATAGAATTAGAAAAAAGATTTGACGGCGGCGCGCTGCGCACAGCGCTTGAAGCAGTGAACGAAAGCCAATCGTCCGCGAGTCAGCGGTAAGACAGCGATGCTGCCAGTAAGCGGAGGGACGCGGATATACTTGTATCGACAAGCGGCGGACATGCGGAAAGGGTTTTACGGATTATCCGGCATGGTGCGTGCGCACTTTCAGGAAGACCTATTCAGCGGGGGCCTGTTTGTATTCATCAACCGGCTATTAAACCGCATGAAAGTGCTGTACTGGGATCGTGACGGCATGGCGCTGTGGAGCAAGCGGCTGGAACGCGGGAGATATCGTCTGCCGGCGCCCGGGACGGCAAACACGATGGAATTAAGCGTTGGCGAATGGGCCATGCTTTTGGAAGGGATCACGCCGTTAAAGGTCAGCGCGCGATACCGGCGTGCGGCCTGAAAACAAAAAAAGAAAGAGAAAAACAAAAAAGAAAAAAACAAAAAAAGCAAGAAAACGCTCGACACCGCTAAGCGATAATGCTATCGTTGAGTCATGAAAAAACAAGCCGCCGCAGCCGTCACACAAACCGAACTGGAAACCCGCCGTTCCTATCTCATCCGGGAGCTCAAGAATCAAATCGGGCCGTTGATCGAAGGCTCAATCGCCATCCTGAACCGCCGCTGCCCGAGCCCCGGGTGCCACTGCCATAAAGGGGAGCCTCACAAAGCCATGCTGGTCTGCAAAAAAGTCGATGGAAAAAGCTATTCGACCTATGTGCCTGTGGCGCTGCATGAGGAGGTGCGCCGATGGAACGAAAGACACAAACAGGTGAAGGAACTGTTAAAAGCAGTCAGTGATATCGGCGAACAAATCATCCGTGGATATCACAAAAGCCGAGGAGGGGTCATAAAACCGGCGGCAGCCATGAGCGCAAAAGCGCCAAAGAGCGAGCGTGCAAAAGGCGTGCGGCCATGACATTAAAACAAGCGATAGACACCATCGCCCAAAAAGACCGGCATATAAAAACGCTCAGCCTGGCGAACGAATCCGCGCAGCGTCAAATTGACCAAATGAAGCATCAATTGGAGCAATATATACGACGGATTTACGGACGAAGCTCCGAAAAATACGAACCCGGGCAGCTATTTATCAACAGCCTGATACTGGAGACCGAAGGACAAAAAAAAGCGGAGGAACTCTTTTTTAAACAAAGCGGGAATGACACAAATAAACCGGGCAACAAACAAAGCAACGGCCGGCCGCACGGACGAATGCCTATTCCCGAACACCTGGAGCGTGTAGAGATTCTTATAGACGTGCCTGAAGAAAAAAAGAAAGACAAAGAAACCGGGGAAGACCTGGTGGTGATCGGGTATGAAACGAGTGAAAAGATCGAATACCGGCGCGGAAGTTTATACGTCAATGTATATAAACGTCCGAAATACGGCAGCGCCGACAAAAAAAGGGCTGAAGACAACGGGATCGTGACAGCGGAATTACCGGAACACCCCATTGCCAAATGCAAAGCCGATATTGGGTTATTATCGCACATCATTGTCAGCAAATTCTGTGATCATCTGCCGTTAAACCGGCAGGAAAACATCTTTGCGCGGGAAAACATCATCATCCCGCGCTCAACGCAGGACGGCTGGCTGATGCAGCTCTATGAAGCGATCCGGCCATTGGGAGAAATCCTCAAAAAAACCGTATTGGACACTGATGTATTATTCACAGACGATTCCGTGATCCCGCTGCAAGAAGAAGGCCGGAACGTCATTCGCCAGGCGCGGCTGTGGGTATACAGCCGGGGGGACCCCGGGCCGCCTCTGTCCATTTACGACTTCACGGTTGACCGAAGAAAAAAACGGCCCATAGAATTCTTAAACGGTTACCAGGGATACATCCATGCGGATGCTTACAGCGGATATGACGAACTCTTCCGAAAGGATGGGATTACTGAAGTCGGCTGCTGGGCGCACGCGCGGCGATACTTTGACAAGGCGCTGTTATCATCGCCGGTGGAGGCTGATGAAATTTTAAGATTGATAAAAGACCTTTACGAGGTCGAATCTGAAGGTCGGGAACTACCGCCGGGCCAACGATACACGCTGCGCCGGAAAAAATGTCCGGAAATATTGGACAAGATTTTTAAAAGGCTTGAAGAGATGCGGGTGAATCACATCCCTTCGGAACCATTGTCTACGGCGATTGATTATGCCCTGAAACAAAAAAAGGCCTTAAAGCAGTATCTGGAAGACGGGCGTCTGAAGCCGGACAACAATACCGCTGAAAATGCCATCCGGCCGTTGGCGGTTGGGCGTAAGAACTGGCTGTTTACCGGCAGTGAGCGTGGCGGACATGCCTGCGCTTTATACATCAGCCTGATTCAGTCATGCAAAGCCTGCCAGGTCAATCCCTGGGAATATTTCAACGATGTTCTGCGCCGCATCATGTCCCACCCTGTCACACGACTGAGCGAACTTTTGCCTGACCAATGGCAGCCCCTGCCAAAAGACCGGTTCGGGCATATCATCCCACACAACTGATAATTTTTTTGTTATGCTTCCCATGTGGAGTCCATGGCATAGCCCTGGGTTCACAGGACGCTTAC
>JANQER010000324.1 GCA_028278255.1 Elusimicrobiota bacterium
GTCTGAAAACTATTTTGATGTGCACGTGCCTGAAGATCAATACGGATTTTCAAAATACCTCATGACCCGCCATTCTTTAACCGATGAAAAAATTTACAATTTGCGGCTGTTCGGCGTTTTTGGAAAAAATGATGATTGGCGCACGCGTTTTATTCCCAATGTCATTTGCCATGCCATCAAAGGCGTTTCTGTTTCACTTAAACAAAACAGAATTTTTGATCATTTATATATCAATGATTTACTCAGGATTGTTCTATGGTTCCTGGAATCCAATCCCCGGCATAAGGTTTATAATATCTGCTCTGGTGTGACCTATGATTTTAAAACCCTTGCCCAAAAGATTATCACGCTCTCAGGAAAGAACCTTGACCTTGTGGTGGAACGCCAAGGATTTGGACAGGAATACAGCGGGGACAACACCCGGCTTTTGGAGGAACTGACAGGATTCGACTTCACGCCCATGGATCAGGCCCTCAAGGATCTTTATGGCTGGTATGCCCAAAACTCGGTGGAGTGTGTCAGTTTGTGAATGTATCATGAATGCTCAAACAACTCAAGAAATTATTGATTTTCTGGAAGGACGGATCCCAGATTCCACGAAGGGGTTGCCGGAAGATATTTTTTTGTTCATCAGCCGGACGACCCCCTTGATCAATGTGGATCTTTTGGTAAAGGATGAAAACGGTCGGACGCTGCTGGCTTGGCGGGATGATCCCATTCATGGGAAGGGCTGGCATGTCCCGGGTGGGATTGTCCGCTTCAAGGAAACTTTAGAACAGAGGCTTCGGAAGGTGGCGGAAACGGAAATCAGGATCCCGATGGATTTTGATCCGACTCCGGCCGCCATTCATGAAATTATAAGCCCCAGCCGAAAGACGCGGGGGCATTTTATTTCCCTGTTGTATAGAGGCCGCTTAAGCCGCGGTTTCACGCCGAAAAATGTGAAT
Source organism: Elusimicrobiota bacterium (assembly GCA_028278255.1). Taxonomy (GTDB): domain Bacteria; phylum Elusimicrobiota; class Elusimicrobia; order FEN-1173; family FEN-1173; genus JANQER01. The sequence goes on from JANQER010000324.1 coordinate 948, forward strand.
TTGTCCGTGCGCGACAATGGCTATCTGCAGTGGCACGAGGAGTGTCCGGAGGAGATGCTGAAAGCTCACGAGATATATCGTTCATACATCGGGAGTCCCAACGAAGAGGATTCTCTGAGGTCTGACGCAAAAAAATTTCCACAGGCCAAGCAGCCACCAAAAATATTATGATTAAACGAGGGTTTCATTTTTCCCGGAAAGTTTTTTACGACAAGCTGGTGCGAACCAGCGCTTGGTTGTTTGCGGGCTTTTTTATATCTTCTTTATTCAATTATGCCTTTCAAATAGCCATGGGGCGTCTTCTGTCCCCGGAGGAGTTCGGTTTTATGAACGCGCTCTTGGGGGTGTTCGTTATTTTGAGCGTTCCCGTGGTCACGTTGTTGATGATCCTCTCCAAAAAAACAGCAGAATATCGTGCCAAAAAAAATCTTTCCCAAGTAAAAGGACTGTTTACCCTGGCCAATAAGTTTGTTTCAAAATTCGGCTTGATTGGGTTTGTGCTTTTCATGGCTGTTTCAGGATATCTGGCGGACTATTTACACGCGCCGAATGTCGTGCCTGTTTTCATTCTTGGGTTGTGCCTTCTGACCGCTGTTGCCTTGCCAGTGAACACTGCCATTTTACAGGGACTTCAGGATTACTTTTGGTATGGAATCAACCAGGGGCTCCTCGGACCGCTCAAGTTTTTATTCTGCGTGCTGCTGGTTTTTTATGGTTTGGGGGTAAATGGGGCCATGGCCGGCGTGCTCGCCACAAATGTTGTGCTGTGGTTTATAGCTTTTATGCCGCTGCGCCGTCATCTGCAGGGAGCGGATAACCCATCATCAGTTGAGCCTCTTTCCTGGAAGCACAGTTTGCCTGTTTTAATCACCAATCTTGCTTTTTCAATAATGACACAAATAGACATTGTTCTGGTCAATCGATACTTCTCAGCCCAAGAGGCGGCTGTGTATGCGGCTGCTGCTGTTTTGGGACGAACAGTCATGTACATTCCCGGCACCATTGTTCAAGCCATGTACCCCATGGTGAGCGAGCAGCACACTCTGAATGGGGATACGCGAAGTCTTCTTCTGAAGTCCCTTTTGCTAACACTCAGCCTTTCTGGAGCTGGCGCTCTTATATTTTTTGTGGCACCGGATTTGATATTAACCACTCTCTTTGGGGCGCGGTATGCAGGGGGAGAAGTTTTGCTGAAATATTTTGGTTTGGCCATGCTCCCGGTGGCATTAATGATGCTCATGTCCGGTTACCTTTTGGCCAGGGGGGAATCTAAATTCCCATATTTCATGCTTCTGGCTGCTGTGGCGGAATTTGTTCTCATCAGCATGTGTCATGACTCCCTCTACTGGGTCATTGGTGTGATGGGCGGGCTCAGCGCAATTCTGGTGGCCTTGGGCGTAATGAGGATATGGACTATCACATCATCATGGAAACATTGAGATTTATGAGAGCGAATAATTAAAGAAATCGTTAGGGGCGCCCGCTAAAACAATCAATCAACAATACGAGAGGTGTGATACTTGACAAACAAACCAGAAAACAGTAAACTAGTTAAATAAAGTTAAAAAGAATAAATTGGTTTCTAAAAATTTATATCTATATAGGAGGGATTTCACCATGATTAAAAAAACATTCATTATCATCTCTTTAACTATCCTATTAATCATCCCGGGAATGACCTTGTTGGCCGGCAACAAAAAAATCAATGTCCAGGGCAAGCTCAAAAACCCGGATGGCACAACATTGGCAGACGGGTCATATGACATCCATTTCAAGCTCTATGAAACCGAAACCGGCGGTTCCCCGGTGACAACAGTCACTTGTGATGATGTTAATGTGGCCGACGGCTTGTTCCACGCAGTACTGCAGGAGGGCACCCCCGCATTATTGGACAATATAGATTTCAACAAACCATATTACATGGGCATCCAAGTCGATACTGGGGCAGAAATGACCCCCCGCCGGCTATTAGGCGCAGCCGGGTACGCCCTTGGCAGCACAGGGGATTTTGACGTAAAAAAAAGCCTGTATGTGGAAGACAATGTTGGCATAGGCACAACCAATCCTGACGGCAAGTTAAGCATCTATGGCGGGAAATTAAGCATTCACAATGCCGGAGCTCAGACAGGCATACAGATAGCCGGCAGCTGGATCGGGGACCATTATGACAGCGTGCTGCATGTTCGCAGCGGCGGAAACGTGGTCTCATTTGACGGGGACGACAGCATAGGCATAGGCACAACGAATCCATCCTCACAATTACACATAAAAGGCGCTGTTGGTGCCACAAATCGCCCCATTTCATTAGATATTGATTATATGAATGATGGTGCTGAAAACACGATTGATTTCCTGGATGCAGGAGGACTGGTTGGCAGAATGGGGGTAGTGAGAAGCGTGGCTTCGCCTGATAGTTTTGATTTTTTTATAGGCAATTTATGGCAAGGAAGCCCTCAAACAACCAAAAGCTTCTATGTTCAAGGAGGCGGCAATATAGGGATAGGCACAACAGGCCCAACAGGATTACTCGAATTATCAAAATATGTCGGGGCTTTTGACACAGCCGGAGCAGATATAATATTGACATCTATTCAACACCCATTTTATTCAGGGCCAAAAGCCAAAATATCAGGGCAAGTGACAAATGGCGACTCCCGAATAGGAAAACTAAGTTTTTACACATCAGACGCCTCTACAGCGCTCATTGAACGAATGGTCATAGATGAAGGCAACGTGGGTATAGGTATAGCACAGCCGCAGACTAGTCTGCATGTCAATGGGATTGCTTCTTTTGTTGATCATTATAATTATTCTGATGTCACATTAAAAACCAACATTCAGGCACTGCCTGAAGACACATTGGCGCGCGTCATGAGTCTCAGCAGTATCCAATATGATTGGAATCTTGAAGAAATCCAAAAAAAAGGCTGGCTGCGGTCTGAAAAAAAACAAAGTCAAGAAACACAAATAGAAACAGATAATCAGATAATCACAGACACAAAAGAAATAACTGACACAAAACTTCAAGACCGGGAAAAAGATGTCAATAAACACTGGAAAAAACACCAAATAGGGCTTATTGCGCAGGAAGTGGAACAATACTTCCCGTCTCTGGTAAAAACATTCCAAGATGGCAGCAAAGCCATAAGCTACTCCAAATTTACCGCAGTGCTTTTAGAAGCCATCAAATCACAGCAAAAAACAATAGAAGAACTAAAAAAAGACATGAACATGTTGAAAGAAAAACTCTTAGAACAATAAGAATAAATAAAACACCAATAATCTAGGAGACAAACCATGTTGAAAAGAAAAAGATTTTCCCTTGTATTAACAGCTTTCATGTTTGGAAGTTTTAACATTAATGCTTCGGAAAAATCCGGTCCCACCCCGGGCAGCCTGACGCCCGCTGGCAGTCAATCCGTGAGCCTGTTCACCGGCGCATTTACATATGCGTACCCCATCAATGTCCCGCCAGGCAGAAATGGCATGCAGCCTGACTTAAAGCTGATCTACAATTCCCAGGCCGGCAACGGCTGGCTGGGCATGGGCTGGGACTTAAGCGTAGGCGCCATCTTCAGAAGCACCAAAGACGGCATACCACAATACAATGACAATGACACCTTCATCTTCTCTCTCAACGGCCAAAGCCGGGAGCTGGTACAGATTGACACAGGCGGATCAGGGCCGACAGCCTATCTGGAATACCGGGTACAAATCGAAGAAGCCTTTGTTCGTTACCGCTATTTCTATAACGCTGACCCTGCCTATTGGCGCGCCTGGCAAAAGGACGGCAGTTTTTCAGACTTCACAGGTCTCAGAAAACATTCTGAAACAGGTCAATATTTTTCCTGGGGACTCTCTCGGGTGGAAGATCCCAACACCAATTATATAAATATAATTTACCCTGACTTAGGCAACGGAGAAAAAGAACCCCGGCCTGAAAAGATATATTACACAGGCCACGCCGGGCAAAGCTTGGCGCCCGGCCGTGAGGTGGAACTCATCTATGGAACACGCCAAGACATAAGAACAAGCTACATGACAGGATTTAAACGCACAATAGACAAACGGTTAAATAAAGTGATTGTAAAAAACCAAGGGGTTCCTTTAGCGACATATGACCTCATCTACAATCAGGCAGGCGCAGGCCTTTCCCGGTTAACTGAAATAAGGCGCAAAGGCACAGACCCCGGAGCAGCTCCCTATGTCACAAGTTTCCAATACAATGAAAAAACCCCTGGATTCACAGAGACCGCATCCATGGCGCCTCCCGTCATATTCTCCCGGTATGTCAACCGAACCCATGCGGACAACTTCACATTTTCCGACGGCGTCAAAGTGATAGACATCAATGGAGACGGGTACCGGGACATCCTCCAGCACAAAACATCCCCGCTCAAATACGGCGCCTGGACATTTGACGGAGAAAACTGGATAGAAAACAACGGTTGGACGCCTCCGGAGCCCCTGTTGACATCATACGGCGCGCACTTTGTACGATTCGTGGACATCAATTCCGACAATCTCCCGGACTTTGTCAAAAGCATCAGAACCATCACTGTTGAAAACGACGAAATCATTACCTTGTACACCCATGACATATGGCTCAACAACGGCGCCGGATGGTCCAAGGAACCTGCGGGATCCCCCTGGGAATTCCCGGATGAAGCCGTGATCGGGACCCAAAGCCCCTATTGGAGAGTTGACGAAGGAACACGATTTGCGGATATCAACGGCGACGGAAGAACAGACATTATAAAAAGCTTTGGAACTGAAAGCACAAGTCTCATTGGCGGCGTTAACAAGATCTGGCTGAACACAGGGTCAGGCTGGGAGGAAACAAACAACTGGCAGGTCCCTGAGCAATTAAACTACATCAAAAATACGATGAACACAAATCACGGCATTGTTCTGGTTGACGTCAATCAAGACGGCCTTGCGGACATAATAAAAGGCTTGATTGACGACAATTACGGCGTAGAAATATACAATGCCTGGATAAACAACGGAAAAGGCTGGGAACAAGCTCCTGAATGGATTCCTCCGGTTACATTTACAGCGGAAAACACATATGGCGGAGAATTCGGCATATACGGCGGCGACCTTGGAACCCGGCTTGTGGATATCAATGCGGACGGCCTGGTCGACATAGTCAAATCCCGCGGAGGAGCCCATTCAACAAAACGGCAAGTCTGGCTGAACACAGGCAATGGATGGACAAGGGATGACGCATGGCTCCCCCCGGTTGACTTCATCTACCGCGGAGAGCCTGACGACTTCTTTGACCTCGGAACTGCATTGGTTGACGCTAACGGCGACGGGCATGTTGACCTCCTGCATTCCTACATAGTTGAAGGAACCACTATCCAAAAAGCCTGGGAAACCAACGGCCCTGCGCCTCATCGCGTCACGCAGGTCAAAACAGAACTCTCCGGTGAAATCACGGTGGGGTACAAAACAAAAATCAGCGGCACGCCTGCGCTTCCCTTCCCGGTTGATGTGGTGGAATCCCTTCAAATAAATGATGGAATGAATAATATCACTGCCAAAACATACCAATATGCCAATGGATATTTTGATATAACGCCATGGGAAAAGCGGGAATTCCTCGGGTTTCAGCTTGTCACTGTCAAAGACGGTCTTGGACATTACACGGAAACCTTCTTCCTCCAAAATCAGGACTCAGCACAATACCACAATGTCAATGTTTATAAAGGAACCATACACAGAATTCAAACCTTTCAATCAGACGCCGCGCTTTTAGGGGAGACTTTATACACCCACCATGTGGCAGAGCCTTTTCCCAATATTCAAGTTTACTTCCCTTACCTGTTCCAAACCCGCACAAAACAAAAAGGCCCTGTGGGCACAAAAGAAACCGCTGTACAATACCAATATGACAAATGGGGCAACATCACCAAACTCTACAACTTCGGGGATATAATCTCCCCGGAGGATGACCGCCAGACGCTCAATATCTATACACAGCAGGAAGAACCCTATTACATGTCCCAATTAACGCAAGCTCTGGAAGCGGATCAGGATCTCAATATAGTCACGCTTTCCGAATATGAATATGACGACAAAAACCGGCTCACCATCCACAAAGCTGTTCTTGCACAGAGCCCTGAGAACGTAGATTTAACCACCCGGTATGAATATGACGAATACGGAAATATCGTCAAACAACAAGACCCCTTATGGGTGGACTCGGACGGCGGACAAGGCAACCAAATCACAACAGACTATGACCTCACTGACCATCAAAGACCAATGAAAATCAAAAATGCCTTGGAACACGAAGAACAATTTACTTATTACCCCGCAACAAACCTTCTCCAAACCCGCACAGATCCGAATGGAAAACAAACCCATTACGAATATGACAGTTTTGGCCGGCTGACCAAGGTGTACGGCCCTATGGACAGCGCAGAATACCCGACAACTATACATGAATATCCTGCAGGCTCAACAAATCCGCCGCACCGCCTCATAACCCGCAAAAGAAAACAACACCTTGCCTCAGGCACCCTGGACACATACACCTTTATAGACGGCCTTGGACGGGTCTGTCAAAACAAAAGCCCGTATGCCGAAGGAAAGCAAATTGTCTCAGGCATGGTTGAATACGACAGCCGCGGACTCATCATCAAAGCCTATGGAAACTTCATTTCTGACCCGGCTGATCCCAGCACGCCTATTGACCAGTATTACTCTATTTCTTTGCCTGCCGGCACTCCGGAAACCCAGACAGAATACGATGCCCTTGCCAGAACCGCCAGAATCATCCATCCTAACGGCACACAAACCACCACGGCATACACAGACTGGACCCAGACACACACCAATGCCAATGAACACACAGTCAGAACCGAACACCGTGACGCGTACGGCCGCATCATTCAGGTGGACGAACACAACGAATCAGACACATACACCACGCGCTATGAATATGACAGCCGGGACAACATCACAAAAATCACCAATAACGATTCAGAAACCACAACCGTCACTTATGACACGCTCTCACGCAAAACAAAAATGACTGATCCACAAATGGGCCTTTGGCAATACAGCTATGATTTAAACGGAAACCTCATATATCAATTGGACGCAAAATCGCAATTAACATACATGGCCTATGACCGCCTAAACCGGCTGGAAACCAAAACCACAGACAACGGCACAGACACATACGCCTATGGAACCGACCCTGCCCTCAACAATGTGGGACGGCTCATTCAAATACAAGACCAAAACAACAACACCATTGATTTACAATATGACGCCTTGGGAAGAATCACAAAAAAAACAAAAACCATAGACGGTACCCCTTATGAAACCACAACCGCATATGATGCCCTTGGCCGGGAAACAACCCTTGAATACCCTGATGGCTTTACCCTGCAAAACAACTATGAACACAGTCTGCTCCAAAGCATCCAAACCCGGGGCGCCGGCGGCACAGTCTGGGGAACACTCTCTTATCACACGGCTGTTCCCGGCAAGCTGCAAAGCCTGCAATTCAACAATGGGATCAATACCCAATACACGTACAATCCCCATACCCGCCGTTTGACCGAACTCCTGACTGCGGGAGCAGCGCAAGGCGTCATACAGGACCTCTCATACACGTATGACAATATAGGAAACATGACCCTTCTCACAGACAATCTGGGCGACAAAACCCAGGAATTCACCTATGACAAGCTCAGCCGGCTCGTGCAGGCCATAGCCCCGGGACTATATGGAACCAAAAACTACGAATACGATGCCCTGGGGAATCTCACGCAAAATCCTGAAAAAACAACAGCATGCGAAGGATTTGAAAACACAGACAACCTAACAGCCAACCAAGGCCGGATGACTATTACGCCATTCGGCAGATACGGCCTGGGTCTATACCTGGGCAGCAATGACGAAATCCAAATAAACAATACAGGCTCCCTGAATTTCACAAGCCAATTCACATTGGATCTCTGGGCAAACCCGGAAAGCATTGGAGGCGGGCACATTGTCACCAAGGGAGACACATTCGCATTCCCTAAAATAACAGATACCCAAATACAAGGACAAATCAAAATCAACGGATCCATAGTCACTGTATCTGCGGATCACCAAAGCCCCATAAATGCCTGGCAGCACCTTGTCATGACATATGACGGCGCTGCTGTCAAAATCCACATCAATGGCCGGCTTGCCGGACAAACCCCTGCATCAGGCGCCATCACCAATTCATCCGACCCTATTGCCATAGGCGGCAATTTCCAGGGAAAAATAGATGAGATTCAGGTTCATCAAACAGCGTATTCTTCCAGTGAAATCCAGGCCCGGTATGACATGGCGCCCAACTTCCCGCCCAATCAGGCTGAAACCCCAAAAACATTGCCGGAAAACAAAATCACAGGCGCAATAAACACGCAGCTGACATTCGCATTCCAAGCCTGGGATATAGAAGGCGATGACATACAATACGAAATACAATGGGAACAAGGCGACACAGATCAAACATCATACATGCCCTCA
>JANQER010000333.1 GCA_028278255.1 Elusimicrobiota bacterium
TACAGCAATGTTCGCCGATAAAGCGCGAAATCCTTCAAAGATATTCATATCCATGATAGCGGTGTTGCCCGTCGCCATAACAACGATCATGGTTTCACCTACAGCACGACCCAGTCCGATCATTACGGCAGAAAATATACCTGGGCTGGCTGTCAATAAAATCACGCGTGCCATAGTTTGCCAGGGGGTTGCTCCCAACGCTAAAGAGCCTGTTGTTAAATGTTTCGGCACACCGTAAATAGCATCTTCACTGATCGAGAAGATAGTAGGGATAACCGCAAAGCCTATAGCTATTCCAACAACCATAGAATTTCGTTGATCATAATTAATCCCTAACTCTGTGGTTAACCATAGTGGCATATTGCCGGCAAACAATATGAGTTCTATAGGCTTACTGACGAAAATTACACATGCTGTTGCAACAATAATCACTGGAATCAGTAGTGCTGCTTCCCACCCATCAGGGACACGTGCGCGGATTGAACCGGGTAATCTTTGCCATAACCAGGCCGCTAAAATAATTACAGCGGGAATTACAATAAACATAAGGAATGTTCCCGGGAGATAATTTTCAACGATCGGGGCAAACCATAATCCAGCCATAAAACCCAGAATAACAGTGGGCAAGGCGGCCATGATCTCTATGGTCGGTTTAACCATATTACGCATTCTTGGCGCCATAAAATAGGCAGCATAAATTGCACCCATAATCGATATCGGGATTGCAAAAATCATGGCATATAGAGATGCTTTAAACGTACCAAAGGCAAGGGGGGTTAAACTAAACTTTGGTTCAAAATCACTACTAGCAGAAGAAGACTGCCAGATATATTCGGGCTTATCACGGCTTTCATACCAGACCTTTCCCCACAGTGAGCTAAATGAAATCTCAGGATGTTCATTATCCACATGCCAGTACTGTAATTTTTCATTTTTACTCTGTAATAAAAGTGCATTGGCCCTTGGAGCAATAGCTATCTTGTCTGTAAGACCTTCATTAAACTTCTCTATTTTTACGGTACGGTGGGCAGTGGTATGATATAGACCCAGCGTGCCACTTTCGTCAATCGCGATAAATCCTTTACGAAAGAACTCAGGAACGATGGAAGATATCGGTGCTGTCTGGGAGTCGAAATAACGAATTTTTTCAAGGGTGTAGTTATTGTCTTCATCACGTACAGGAAACCATTGGGCTACTTGTCCCCGGTCATCCCCTACCAGGATAGATATCCCACCGGCTAAAAATGTAAGCGCCGTAATATCAACGCTTTCTGGTACAGCCTGTACCTGTTGTACCAGACGCGGTGACTCCTTATTACTTATATCATAGTAAAGTAGACGTCCATTAATATCAGCGAGATAAAGTTCCCTTTGTTCTATGTCTATCATGAGGTGCGTGATCTCTGACTGAACCGGGATATTTGTCCTCTGTTCTGTAGTGTTAACTTCCCCACTTAAAAATGATTCTTCTCGTAGTAAACTTACCAGGATCAGTCTGGAGTCTTCTGTTAATGCAGCAATAGTGGTTTGTTCACCATCTGTCTGTGCCGAGAGCAATTGAATTGGCCTGCCACGGTCATCCATCTTTATGGGGATCCCATCCATAGGTAGGAAAATATTCGGTGTGATGAGTCGCACATCGTCTGGAAAGGTGACAGTATATTCATGCTGGGCCAACAAAACAGAGCCGTCATTAAGGCCGAATGTCATTAGATATTCTGATGGGTCTCCCGTTGAAAAACTACTTATACCGATATCATTGGGAACCAATTTTTGTTCAAACAGGATATCACCATTATTGGTGCTGAAAAAAACTGCTCGTCCATCCCGCAAAACCCTCAGGCCTACTTCATGTTGCTCTTCCATTGCCAGATAAAGTGTTTCAACCTCGTGACTACCTGGTATTGCATAATCACTGACTGGTTCAAGATGGGCAGAACGAAACATGGGAAAGACAACCCAGAGCAGATAGAAGGCGATTAATACTATCGTTATAATGACGCTGATACCGCCAAATGCCATCAAATACCGGGTAGCTACATCCTTGATATGTCGAAATCTACGGAATCTGATCGCGGCTGGTGAACTGAAATCGGGAAGTAATGATCCACTATTGGTCGTTGCATCTATATTAGACATCCGGGCAGTGTAGGGCGTTTCTATGACAGGAATGTTACAGAGGAGTTTAATATTAAGGAAACTCAGGCATTTATCAGAGATCTCTGAATTTTATAGGACCAAAACAGCACCCCGCCGAAGCGGGGTGAATAGTGAAATTCTTTATTATTATTGTGAGGGGGTGGGCTTTCAATGGCGTCCTTCACCGCTTGTTCATTTTCTTCCACGCACCATACATAACGTGCTTTTGAAGCCAATAATTGGCCAATAGCGCCAACCCCTGCATAAAGTTCAAGCACAGTTTCTTTTGGATTGGGTTCAGAGAATGCCACAGCTGTTTGATAGAGCTTTTCCGCCATGGCATGATGCACTTGAAAAAAAGCGCCCGGAGACAATCGAAATCTGAGGCCCAAAACAGTTTCAGTCAAATAATGTTTCCCGTACAAATGCCGCCATTCTGGTCCTAAAATCACATTCCCGGGTTTGGTGTTGATATTATGAAAAATGCTTTTAACAGCCGGACATTGTTGTGTCAGGTCTTTGGAAAAAGAAACCGCTTGATGGAATTGTTTGCCATTTGAAATAACAGCCACCAATGCATCATGGCGGCTATTGGTTCGGATCAGAATATGCCTGAGCCAGCCATTGTGTCTGTCCCTGTGATAAGCCTGAACAGGATTCTTTCTAAGCCATTTTTGAATGGCATTGAATATTTTAATTGATTCTTCTCCTTGCACCAAGCAATCCTCAAAAGGCACAATCTGATGTGTGCCAGGCGCAAAAAAGCCGGCTTTTAATTGGCCTTCTTTGGAGGAGGCAAAAGGAATTTGGACTTTGTTGCGGTACCGGGTGGGTTTGTCAGTGCCTATTGTGTTGTCAACAGGCGGATGCGCAATGCGGCTGATTTTCTGGAAAGCCTCAATAAGCAATTCTTTTTTTGCTTTAAGCTGAGCTGAGTATGCCAGATGCTGCCAATCACATCCGCCGCACACAGTGTGCGGGGCTGTCCCTGGGGTAAAGAAGTATGGACAAGGGGGATCTACTCTGTCTTTTGAGGGGGAAGTGATGTTTTGTATCCAAGCCCTGGCAAAATTTTTTTTGGCCTGCCAGTGATGAACATGGACGTCCTCCCCAGGCGCACCATAAGGCACAAAAACCGCTAACCCCTCTTTGCTCCGGCCAATGGCATCACCTCCTAAACAAAGTCTTTCCAGCCGCAGTTTCATTTCAGCTCTTCCTTTTGGACAATTCATTCACTGTTTCCGGGATGAGATGGTTTTTTGCCCAAAGTTTTTTATCAGGATCCAAAAGCTCTCCCAGCCCTTGTAAAACATTTCGGGGCGTGTAGGTTTTTTTAATGAATTGACTCAAAAAAGAGAGATAGTCCTTTTCTTCTTTGCCTGTCCGCTCTTTGATGAGGGCATCATTGATGGGAAATCCTTGTTTTAAAAAGAAGTGTGTGTCATAAAGATCCCTGGCCGCAGGAAGTTTTCTGTCAGTAAGCGCTATCATCTTGTTTGTTAAAAGACTTGCTTCATCCTGTATGATCAGAGGCAATCCCAGGAACCATTTTTGTATGTACGCATTGTTTTTCCAAACCCTTTTGTTAAATTCGATTTTGATGTTTGGAAACCCTTTTCCATAGTCAAATAAGAAAAACAAGGTGAATTCTTTGTTTTTGTTGTCCCTGATGCGGCCGTTTTTGGATAATACTTCCTTCAAAATATTCAGATCAAACGCGGTGAATTCTTTGAGCATGTCAAAATCCAGGTCAATTGAAAACCGGGGAAGATTGAAAAAGAAATAAGCACAGGTGCCGCCCTTAAAAGCTATTTTTGAAGCCAATGATTTTGTAATATTTGAGAGCAGCAAAGACAAAAAACGTTTATGTAAATCCGGATCGAATTGAGCGCTCATAAGCGAAGCGCCTTTTTTTGAACGGTTTTGGGATAATAGGCGGCCAGTTTCCTGAGATAGGGAATATTTAATTTCTCTTTGTCGTCAATATTGGGTAAAAATCCAAAGTAAAAACAATCCAAAACAGCCCTTTCCGGGCAGGCCATGGAAATATGATCTCTTAAATAAATTCCTTCAAGATTGAAAAACAGGCTTTCTTTCATTATAAAATATTCAAAAAGGTTGTTTTTTATTGTTTTTTGATAATTGAGCGTGGCTGCTGAGCTGATATTTTTTTTAAATTGGAAATTGACATGAAAGTAAAACAGGGCTGAATCAAAAGACACATAGGATGGGGACACTATCCTATTGGCCAATTCATAGACATTGTAGTCTTTGTTGAGCGCATAATAGCCTTTGGCCAGCTGAACAATCAGGCCTTTTTCCGCCATTCTCAGAGCATTGGTTTTTGTGTGAGGAGGCGCTTCCTGCCACAACATTTGCAGTTCAATGGGCCGGAAAACTGTTTTTCCTGAGTCTATGAGTATTTTTAAACGAGTCGCAGAGTTCATAATTATTAATATAAGTATACAAAATTGTATACTTCTGTCAATAATTATTACTTGAACAATTTTGTCAGAGCTTCTTTCCCGCTCATCCCCATGGCGACGCCGGCTTTTTGGGCCGCCAAGCTGACATCAGCCACAGGTTTTTCCAAAAGCTCCTCCACGTTTTTAACGCCCCTGACCACAGCGGCTGCCGCATTTAACTTGTCTGCTGTTTTGATGTCCAGATACCCGCACATCACAAATCCTTTGCTGCATTGGACCAACACCAATGGCGCACCAGGCAAGTCAATTTCAATCCCTGTGTATTTTTTATCTTCAATCACTAATTCGCGTGTTTTCATCAAATGTCTCCCATGTAAAATTTTACAGTTTATTTACAACTTCTTAATCAAATCTTAAGATCAGTTATTTACAATTAGACTTAAACTTATGAATATCTATTTCAACCATAAAAAATTCTATAACAAAGCATTTGTCAAAAAAGGATTTGTCCTTTTTTTGAGCAGCGTGTTCTTTTTTGTCAATGTGATATCAGCTTACGCTGTTGAAAAGAATTTTTGGATTAACAGACAATCCGCTGTCAAATCTCATATCAAGACACATAAATTAGCAAAAACATTCCCTTCTGCAAATCAAAATATATTTCCTTCTTCTATCCCAATGATAAAGCGTCAAGTTGGTGATCTGATTCAGTCGTCTCATGTCCCAGAGGCTGTCTCCCCTGATGACGCTTTGGTGCAAGTATTATCACAAAAGATTCTCCCCTATGGTCACATCCGGGAGGTGTCACTCGCCCAAAACCCAAATGCCCCTTTCATTATTCATATTCAGGACGCCCATGAGATCGAAGAAGCGCAGGAAAATATTGCTCATATTATTTCGGAAATTGGCTCCTTACAGTCGCGAAATTGGTCCGCCAAGAAGGCATGGCGGACGAAATTGGCTTCCCTTGGTCGCGAAATGAATAATCAAAAATCAAAAATCGCAAATCAAAAATCAATTTTAGTGGGAGTAGAAGGCGCGCACGGCGCTTTTGATTTATCCCCCTATCGCTCTTATCCTGATCCGGAT
>JANQER010000363.1 GCA_028278255.1 Elusimicrobiota bacterium
AAAGCTTTCATGGGCCGATATCCATTGCGTTGACGGGGTGAGGCAACAAGGGGAAATCCGTTTTCCCTGTGGCGCCATTCCCTGTTATCGGCCGGCTTTGAAAATACTTTAGGGTTTTTTGTCGACTGATTCGGAAAACGCCCGACTCCCCGAGGGTCGGAAGGGACGAGGAGAAGGCTTTAGCGAAGATTCAAGGGGCCAAGGGTTCGAAGGTCCGAGTGAAAACCTTACTTCGATACAAATCAACCCCTTCCCTCCTCGAATCCTGGAATCCCTGGATTCTAATATCGAAACCCTTGGCCGCTTTGCCCCTGCTGTTAAAACCCTTGACCCCTTGAACCCTCGAATCCTTGGACCCTGCTGTTGAAATCCTTGGATACCGGTTGGGAAACCCCCTATGACCTTCCTCTCCGCCTTATTACTGGCCCTGTTCATCACGGTGACGCTGATCCCGCTGCTCAAGACGGCGGCCCTGCGCTACAATGCCGTGGACATGCCGGGCGCGCGCAAGGTGCACTTGCACCCTATCCCGCGGGTGGGCGGAGTGGCCATGGCTGCGGGCATCCTGCTGCCGGTGCTCTTCTGGGCCCCTCTGGACGGTTTCGGCCGGGCCCTGCTCTTCGGTTCGGCGGTGATCGTGATCTTCGGGCTGTTGGACGATGTGATCGACCTGGGCTACAATAGAAAGTTCCTGGGGCAGATCCTGGCGGCCTTGTGCGTGATCCTGCTCGGCGATCTGCAGGTGCGCTCCCTGGGCACCCTCCTGCCCCCGGGCACCCTCTTGCCGCCCCTTGTATCGATCCCCCTGACCTGCTTTCTGATCGTGGCCGCCGCCAACGCCATCAACCTCTCGGACGGGCTGGACGGTCTGGCGGGCGGCATCAGCCTGCTCATGTTCGTCTGCATCGGGGCCATCAGCTATTCCCACAACCTGTGGCTGGCGGTCTTCGTCTCGGTGGCCGTGGCCGGGGCGGTCTTCGGGTTCCTGCGCTACAACACCCACCCGGCGGTGATCTTCATGGGGGATACGGGCAGTCAGCTTCTGGGCTTCCTGGCCATGTGCCTGTCCATCTGGATCTCCCAGGGCGTGGAAACCTTAAGCGTGATGCTGCCCCTGGTGCTGCTGGGCTTCCCCCTCATCGACACCCTGGTCGTGATGACCGAGCGCATCCTGCGGGGCGACTCCCCCTTCAAGGCCGACCAGAACCACCTGCACCACAAGCTCATGCGCCAGGGCCTCTTCCACAGCGAGGCCGTGGTGGCGGTCTACCTGCACCAGATCGTCCTGGTGAGTGCGGCCTTTTTCCTGCGCTACCAGCCCGACGGACTCCTGCTGGGCTTCAGAAGCCCAGCAGGATGCTTTCAAGCATTTGTGTGGCTGTGATAACCATTTTTTTCCTGCGCAGGCATTTTTGGATGAGTTTTTTTTGCACAATAGGTATTTGATAAATGGGCAGAGACACACCCAAATCACCTCTGGCCACTATAATGCCGTCAGACGCGTCCAGAATGTCATCAATGTTTTGAATGCCTTCTTTGTTTTCTATTTTGGCAATGATTTTGCATGAAGGCAGTTTCCCGCTGAGATGATCTCTGAGCACCTGAATGTCTCTCTTGTTCCGAACAAATGATTGGGCCACAAAATCAACATTGTTTTGAATCCCAAACTGAAGATCGGTTTTGTCTTTTTCCGGCAGGCCTTTGAAAGAGAGTTTGACTTCCGGGATATTCACGCCTTTGTTTGGTTTGAGCAGCCCGGGGGTGACAACCTTTGTTTTTAAAACGTCTTTGGACCGGGAAATGACTTCCAAAACAATGCGTCCGTCATCGATGTGGATCAAACATCCTTTTTTAAATACATCCAAAGAGCCTTCATAATCAAATGGAATCTTGTTCCATTTTTTAGGGGAAGGGTCTTTGGAGAGGAACAGGATTTGTCTTTTGTGCAGGGGCAGTGGGTTGTTGCTTTTGAGTCGGCCGATGCGTATGCGGTGCCCTTCCAAATCTTGAAGTATTTTTATACGGCGCCGGTATTTTTTGTTCAACAATCGGACCACATCCAGGCGTCTTTGGTGCTCTTGGTGTGTGCCATGAGAAAAATTAAACCGCGCCACATCCAGTCCTGCCAGCATCATTTTCCGGAGGACGGTTTCTGTTTGGCTGGCGGGCCCGAGAGTGCTGATGATTTTTGTTTTGGCTCTTGGCAATGAGGGCATGTCCTTATTTTACATTACCTGGAAAAAAAACCCAACAGGCCTTTGGCAATAAACCACAGGCCGGCCAGCCCGCACATGAGCGTGCCGATGGTTTGGGCGCGCTTGATGACAGACAAGGGAAGAACAATGAGCAAAGGCATCAGGTAAAGCGTTGTGCCTGCAAAAAAAGCCAGAAAATAAAGCATGCCCATGCCGGCTGAGCCAATGTCAATAACGCGTGATAAGCCTGCCACAAAGGGCGGGCAAATGTTGATTCCCACCAGACAGCCGAGAACAAAGGGGAACCGCTTGGCCCATGCCGGCCGCCATAGCGCAGCGCACAAGGACGTGTGCGGAGAGGCTTTTTTAAAGAAATACAGGAGCATCAGAAGGCCTGACACAATGAGCGCTGACTGGATGATTTTGGCGGACAGAGGACCTGAGAGATTTTTTCCCAAAAAGCCGGCTGTCAGGCCGAAAATCACATAAGCTGTCAATCGTCCGGCCACGAATTCGATCAGCGCCCTGATCTGTGTTTTCCAAGAGGCAGGCGCATCCGCCATCAGATACGGCGCCAAGAGAGGGGCGCAAGCTGTTAAGCAATACGGCCCTGTGGACAAGCCCAAAATGAATCCTTCAGCCATGAGTATCATTGTTTGAAAACAACCTCCAGAAAATAAGCGATGCGGGGCGGCACAAAAAGTCCGCCCACAGCGCCCCCCACCAAAAGACATGAAAAAACAAAAAATGTTTTTGCATTGAACAAGCGGGTCAGACATTTACTTTTAAACAGATGAATGGGGCGTCCGAGCAGGGTGTACGTCATAGCGTTTTGCGGGCACGCGTCAATACATTCTCCGCACAAATTGCAATAGGCGCTGATGGTGTGATTTTTTAAGGCGTCGTCGTTGAGGACAAAGGTCGGACAGCTTTTGAGACAGAGGCCGCATTGAGTGCATTTGTCAGGCGCGATGGCCACGCGGAAAGGATTGATTCGTCCGAAAAAAGACTGCCAGGCGCCAAAAGGGCAAATCAGTCCGCAGAAAAAACGCTTTTTGAGAATCAATGGTAAAACAATAAGGGTGGAAATACCAATGGCTGAGAACAAAATGATTTGCAGAAGGCGTGTGGGACTGTGTGTGTCCAAAAAAGCAGTGGTGATTTTCAAGGGACAGAGCCAAAGGCAGAAAATAGGGAGCATGGCGGACAATGACACCAGTGTCATAAAAATAAGAATGGCCGCCGGCAGGTCCCGCAAGGTTTTATTGAATGTGTATTTTTTGACAAGAGGTTTCGGTAAAACACGGCTGATCCCGTCATCAATGCCGCCGTAAAAACAAGCCCAAGAGCACCATGCCCGGCCAATGGACAAAGTCACGGCAAGCCACAGAACCCCTAAAGACAACGGCCCCCACAATTTCCAGGAACCGCTTTGAAAGGCCAGATATTGCTGATACAAATAATTCAAAAAAGAAGATGCCATGGCAATATGACAGTATGGCACTTCCTGCACATCGGATGAGAAAAAAGGGTTTTTCCCAAGGCCGATCAGAGACGCTTTAAAGTGCAGAATAAAAAAAACCGCCAGAACAACAAAAAAAACTGATCGCCAGCGTGAGATGCGGTTTGTGTCAAGAATCAGGAATCCGATAACACTGACAAACAAAATCCAAAGAACATGGGAAACTTGAAGCAGCAGCTCTTCAGACCATGGGAACCCGATCAGTCCCTGGCATACACCCAAAGCCATAGCAAAGATAATGGATTGTAATTTGTCGGTATTGTTTTTGATTTCCAATTTTTAATTTCCAATTTCTAATTTCATATTGCTTTAATGTCTTCCTTTAATTTACAATTTTTGTATGCTCATGGGATTAATTTTTTTTGGGGTGGGATTTTATGCTTTGCTGGGGCAGGTGGTTTTGCTTCGGGAAATGGCTCTTGTTTTTCATGGGCATGAAATGTCTTTTGGCGCTGCCTTGGCTGCCTGGCTCCTTTGGGCCGGCATTGGCAGCTTTTCGCAGAAACATGAGTCAAAATCCATTCATCGGTTTCCCTTTTTTTTGGCTGTTCTGGTTTTTTGCGTGCCCCTGTCAAACATGTTCATACGTTTTTCCAAATGCTTGATTCTTCCCGGGAATTTTCCGGGGTTGTTTGTGACTCTTGTTTTGCCGTTTGTTGCTCTGTCCGTGCCCGGCTGGTTTTTGGGCGCTGTTTTCGCCAACGGCGCTGTGCTGGTTCGAGATCGCCTGGGTCCATCCGGTCCCGGCAAAATCTATTTCTATGAAGGGCTTGGCGCTTTGGTCGGCGGGTTTGCCTCAGCTGGGATTTATTGTTTTCATGTCTCTTCTTTCTTGGCCTTAAGCGTTTGCGGATGTATGCTTTTGGTTTTGGCTTGGTCTTTATTCAGGCATCAAAAGACCAGGGGGCTTTTATTGGCCGCCGGCTTATTGCTTATTGGTCTGTCTCCCTGTTGGGAGACATGGTCGCGCCATAAACAATGGAGACAATATGATTTGATCTCTCAACAGGAAACCCTTTATGCACATGCGGCATTGGCCAAAGCAGGGGACACGATTATGCTGTTTGAAAATGGGATTGTGTCCCTTCAATTCCCGGCAACTGGCGCGCGCGAGGAAATGGTCCATGGGTCTTTGCTAAGCCATAAATCCCCTGAAGCGGTTTTAGCGATTGGCTGGCCGGCTATTGCAGCCTCTGAAGACATTTTAAAGCATCCTGTGAAAACATTGGATGCGGTTCTGCTTGATCAAAAGATGTTTGGCATGATCGCGCCTTTTTTGTCCGGCCCATTGCCACCCCACCGCTCTGCCGCGACAGTTTTTTTTTCTGATCCGAGGAAATGGATAAAGGAACATACCGAAACATATGATGTGATTTTGCAGTCCCTGCCTGACCCCCAGACTGTGGCCATGAACCGGTTTTATACCAAAGAGTTCTTTGAGGAAGCGCGTCAAGCGCTTAAACCAGGGGGGCTTTTGGCTTTTTCTTTGTCTTCTTCGGAAAATTATGTGCCGCAAGCAGTGCGGGATATCAATGCCAGTGTGCTCCATTCGCTCTCTCAGTCTTTTCCTTTTGTGGAAAAAATTCCCGGATCACGCATGCAGATATGGGCCAGTGATGTGCCGCTGAAGATTGGCACAGCTGTTTTGGTAAGGCGCTTTCAGGAACGTTCATTAAAGACCCGGGTTTTTATTCCGCAGAGTTTTTTTTATCGTCTCCATCCCGGCCGCCGGCAGATGCTGCAGTCAAGACTTGATGAGCTGAAAGAAGCCGCGCCCAACACAGATCTTCAGCCGGTTTCCATTTTTTTAATATGGCGTGTCTGGCTGTCAAAATTTGCATCCCCTGTACATTTTTTGGGATTAACAGGGATTTTGTTGGCGCTTGCATTTGTGCTGAGGAAGAGAGGTGGGTTCCCTGCGTTAAGATCCGGCATCAGCTTGATTTTGCTGGCCATGGGTTTTGTCGGGATGAGTTTTGAAGTTGTGTTGCTGCATGTTTTTCAGGCAGCCTCAGGCGCCCTTTATTGGCACATGGGTATTCTGCTGGGCGCTTTTATGCTGGGATTGTCTGCAGGCAGCGGTTTGGCTTCTTTCTGCGGAGAACGCATGGATGAGTGGTTGTGGCAGAAGAAAAATAGCCGGTCCGTGTTGATGGGGTTGTGTGTTGTTTTGGCGGCGTTGTGTGGCCTGGTGGGATTCAAAATAAGTCTTTTGTTTGCTTTGACAAATCCTGTTTTGGTTTTTGGAATGCTCTTGACTCTGGCGGGATTTTTGGTTGGAGCGGCTTTCCCTGTGGCAGCTCAAATTAATTCAGGGCAAGCCAAGGTTTTTTACGCAGCTGATTTATGGGGCGCTGCTGCAGGCGCTTTGACAGCCGGGGCTTTTGTTGCGCCGTTCATGGGGTATGCCGGCGCTCTCATGGCATGCTCTGGAATTTTGGTGTCGGTGATTTTTATTGTTAAATGGTTTAATAAAGATATGGTAAATGATAAAATGGAGTCACAAAAGATAAGGGAATGCAGTCATGACCGAGCAAGCCATTAAAATTCGAAAAGCTATTCAGAATCATCGGGAAGAAATCTTGTCATTGGCGGCCAAACACGGCGCTAAAAAGATTCGGGTCTTTGGCTCAGTGGCGCGTGGGGATGCCGGGCCTGAAAGTGATATTGATTTTTTGGTGGACATGGATGAAGGAAGGACTCTTTTGGACATGGGGGCCTTGTTGACTGATTTGTGGGCTGTCTTTGGAGAAGGTTCCGTGGATATCGTGACCGAAGCGGATCTTAAACCACGTCTGAGGGATCGCGTGATGACGGAGGCTGAGCAGATATGAAAGATGACAGCGGCAGATTGTCTGATATGTTGGAGGCCATTGAAAAAATCGAAAAATACACTGTTCGTGGTCAGCAGGTTTTTGAACAAGATGAATTGGTTCAAAGCTGGGTGGTGCGTCATCTTCAGGTGTTGGGTGAAGCAGCCCGAAAAACATCAGAAGAGTTGCGGTCTCGTCATCCTCCTGAGGTGGCCTGGTCCGGCATGATCGGCATGCGTCATATCTTGGTGCATGATTATGATGAAGTGAACTTGAGAGTGGCTTGGTCCACAGTGACGGAAGATTTGCCTGTTTTAAAAGAACAATTGAGCAGGATCCTTCGTGCAAATCCATGACTATTCTTCAAACACCTCAGTGGTGAACACGCTGAGTTTCACGTCAGGGTCGTTCTTCCAGGCATTTCGCGGCAGGCCGGCTTTTTGCGCGCACAGTTCTCCCATAAAATTTTCTTTGTCCGGCAGATGGTCCCACACTGTGGGCAGAAACAGCCCTGCATGATAGCCTTTCTCCACAATCACCCCATGCTTAAAAGGTTCAATCACATCAGGGTCGGAAATGGGTTGGGGACTGGACAAAATTGAAATTTCAATATGCACATCTTTGAGTTCGCTTTCTTTGAGTGCGCTGAACCTGGGATCCTCAAAAGCTGCGGCACGTGCAAAATACCGCACCGCTTCCAACAGGCTGGACCTGGGGGTTGTTGTGCCGATGCAACCTCTGAGGCGCTTATTTTTGAATAAGGTCATAAAAACAGCTGCCGGCAGATTAAGCTCTGGGTTTTGGGAAAGAGCTTTTTCTTGATAAGAGGTTTTGTCAAAGGCTTCTTGAAGAGAAGCGCGCGCGGTTTTTAAAAGTGTCTGTTTGAGTTCTTGGTTCATGATAATCGAGTGCGCTGGTGCTTGTCCTGTCTTGATCAAAGCAGCTGCGGCATAGCCGACAACCCGGCGCGTGTCCCCGTAAGTTTTGTTTTCTCCGGAATTGGTGTACTTCAAAATTTGCGCTTGATCAGCGCCCAAAGATTTTGCCGCATAAAGGCCTGCCAGGAGCGGAGAAAGCCCGCAGCAGGTGGTGTTCAGGTTCGGTTCCTTGCGGCCCAGCAACACACCGGATGTCAATTGGATATAAGAAGGATCCATTGTTTCCAAAGCCCGCAAAAACGTGCGGTCAACCGCATCAGCTGTTTGAAGATTTGGATAATGAGACAGATCTCCTGATATTATAATCAATATTTTCCTGTCTTTGGCAACCTTGGCAATTTCTTGTCCGATTTTTCGCAAAGTCTTGAGTTTATGG
This sequence comes from Elusimicrobiota bacterium, assembly GCA_028278255.1. Lineage (GTDB taxonomy): Bacteria > Elusimicrobiota > Elusimicrobia > FEN-1173 > FEN-1173 > JANQER01. Next base: position 7,845 of record JANQER010000363.1, read on the forward strand.
GTATTTGTTAAAATAGGCACGACCGCAAAATCCTTCAAAAACCTTTGAAGAAAGGGCAGCTGCACTTCCAAACAATGTTCTTTTTCATGGGCTTTGGGAAGTGAATGAAACAATGCGGTATTTTTCAAAAGTGCGGCAGCTGTTTTTTCATCAATCGGCACAGCGCCGAGAGGTGTTTGAAAAGCGCCTCGGCTGTACAAAGCAGCGCCCTTAAAATTCACATGGTGAGAAGGGCCTAAAAGAATAATGGTTTGCCAATCCCGGCCGATTGTTTTGATGCCTTCAGCCGCTGTGCTGCCTGAAAAAGCATACCCGGCATGAGGCACAAATAGAGCTTTGAGCCGGCCTTTGAGCTGATGCGTGGGCGCTTTTTGAAGCAGCGTGTCCACGCGTTCTTTTAAGACAGCCGGGTTCTCCGGGTAAAACGAGCCGGCCACAGCCGGTTCTCTCACCATTTTGCCCGCAGGAGGCTTTGCTGAGCAGGCGCTTGTTGAGATCAAGACACAAATGATGGATATAAGAATGATGGAATGATATATGTTTTTTCTCATAAAAACTCATGTGACCAATTACTATTTATGCAGGTCTCAATAATTACCAATTACAGATTTTATTTCCACACCCCAGGGATTCTTGTTCCGCAATACGTGCATTCACCGGTCTCATCCATTTCATTTTTCAAAATATAATATCCGTGTCTGCGGATCAAGGGTTTTTGGCATTTGGGGCAATAAGTGGTTTCCCCGGCATGTCCCGGGGAATTGCCTGTGTACACGTAATGGAGTCCTGTGTCCATGGCAATTTTGCGCGCTTTTTCAAGAGTTTTAGTCGGCGTGGCCGGCAAATTCAGGCGTTTGTAATGCGGAGAAAATCTTGAGAAAAACAAGGGCGTGTCAGGTCCCATGTTTTTCAAAACCCATTCAGACAATGTCTTAAAATCTTCTTCTTTGTCGTTTAAAGTCGGGACCACCAGATTCACCACTTCTGTCAACACATTATGTTTTTTGAGTTCTTTCAAAGTTCTCAATACATAGCGCAATTCTCCTCCGACTGCCTGTTTGTAAAATTTTTCATCAATTCCTTTTAAGTCTATTTTAACCACATCAAGATATGGCGCAAGCTCTGCCAATGGCCGGGGATTGATGTACCCGGCAGAGACCATCACATTTTTAAGGCCTTTTTCTTTGGCCAGTTTGGCTGTTTCCAGCATGTATTCAAAGAACACAATGGGTTCAGAATACGTATAAGCAATAGACTTGCACCCTGTGGCCAATGCTGCGTGTACCACTTCTTGCGGGGTTAATGTCCCGGCTTTGTCTCGCTTGACATCAAGAATGGGTTTTCCCTGTTTGTGTCCCAGTATCTGAATTTGACGCGGAACAATGGTTTCTTGGCTGGCTTGTTCAGGATAAATTTGCGAGATTTCCCAGTTTTGGCAAAAGTCGCAATGCAGATTGCACCCGGCTGTGGCAATGGAATAAATGCCTGTCCCCGGCAGAAGATGGAACACAGGTTTTTTTTCAATGGGGTCAATATGCACAGCCACAGGCGCGCTGTGCACCAATGTCACGAGCCTGCCGCTGTGATTCATGCGCACTTTACAGCGGCCGCGCGTGCCTTCCGGCAAGAAACAAAGGAAAGGGCACAGGCCGCATTGCACCCCGTTGCACATGGGCCGCCAATACCGGGCTTCCTGGATTTTGGGGTTGTCAACGGGCATAAGTGTGGCAAAGGTTTTTGGCGGCGGCAACTGCGCTATGAGCCAGGCGGCTATGACAGAAAATCCAATTGACCAAAAAGTCAAAAGCAGTGTTTTTTTGTCAGGCGACATATAAGAAGTATACTGAATCGTTTAATACTTGGGTAGCTGTTGTATTTTTTTCATACATAATTTTCTTTTTAATAAAAATAGTACAATACATATTATTTTGATTAAGCTGGATAATGCCAAAGGGCTTATCCGGGATAGGGGTGTGTTATGAAAAAATTGATATTGATGGGTCTTTGTTCAATGATGGTTTTCCCTGGACAGCCCTTATGGGCTATACGCGGGGAGCATGAGGAAACCGGAATAGAGGAATTGCTTTTTCAGGAAATACCGGTTGTTATTTCCGCAGGCTTTTATGAAACAGAACGAAGAAAAGCGCCTGGTTATTCCATTGTGCTGAGCGCTGAACAGATAGAAAGTTCCAATATCAGAACCATGGAAGATCTGCTGAATTTTTATGTGCCGGGCAATCACATATCCCGTCATAACGGCAATGGCACGCTGGTGGGCACCCGCGGCATTTCAGGGAGCGACAATGCCAAGACCTTTGTGATGTGGGACGGGCAGAATATTATGCTCCGCGGTTTTTGGGGACAATTTGTGATGTATAAAATGCCCCTGCTGGGAGATGTGAAAACAGTGGAAGTGATCAACGGCCCCGGGGCGATCGTGCACGGCAGCGGGGCCATTAACGGATTGATCAATATGATCCCCAAAAGCGGATTTTGTTATCAAGGGAGCCGCTCGGCTTTTGAATACGGGTTGCAAGACAAATCCGTTAAGCTTGAAACGGATTACGGCCTGTCATACGGGGTGAATAAGAATTTTTATGTATACGGCGGTGGGGTGGACGCCAAAGGCATCAGGCCTGATAAGATTGATGATCCTAACGAGGATGTGCGGGATTACCATGCTTTGACTTATGCATATCCGGCTTTTAAAGTGTCTTCTGTCTGGAACCATGAGCGTGTTCATTTGAATGCCTTTTTCCACCGTTACACCACGGATTCGGACAATTCCTGGTCCACTTTTCAGCAGTTTCAAACATATCACACAAGTTTGGGGGTCAGGCCCAAATACACGGTGCCCGTCGGAGAAACAGATTCCCTGACTTTTTTGGGATCATGTCTTTTCAGTGATTATGGCAAACATTGGATTTACAGCCAGTCTGTTTTCCCGGGACGGCCGGACAAAAAAACTCTTTTTTCCGAATCGCATGCGGAAATGAAGACCATCTACAAAACCACACGCTTCAATAATCATCAGCTGGCCGCCGGCTTCCTATACGGTCTTCGTTCTTTTAGAAGAGACAATGGTTATTTTGAAAAAGGGGTCACACACCCCGGTGTTTTTTGCGCCAAATGGAGTGAGTTCAGTGTTTTTTCAGAGGATGTTTATTCTTTTTCCGAAGATTTTGTCATGTCTGCAGGCGTGCGTTACGACAGTGTGATGTATAACACCATGCGGGAAAACGGCAATGATTTGGCTGAAAAACCTGACAATGCCAAAAAATCCACCATGAGAATCGCTGCCTCGTACGAATCCAATCCGGAGACGGTGTTCCGGCTGTCTTATCAGCAGGGTTTTCGCTATCCTGATATGCTGTCAGTGGAGAGAATCGCTGAAACAAATGCAGACATCCTGGCGGCCGGCTATTCCTGGCAAATGCCTGACTTAAGGCCGGAAAAACTGGACAGCGTGGAATTCAATGTGTCAAAAGATGTGGGGAAAGAGTTCAATTTCAATACCAATTTCTTTTACAACGTGTACACGGATTTATTGGGATGGGGCGCTTATCCGGACATGCCTTCGGGAGTTTCTGCTGTTATGCCTTGGGGCAATTATAGAAATTCAGACGGCAAAGTCAGATCAGGGGGCCTGGAATTTGTGGCGTCATGGCGTCCCAAAATGTATACGGAAGTCAGACTGGCTTATGAGCATTCCCAAGTCATGAACATAGACCATGAAGCATTGAGTTTAGGGTTGGCGGCTGATGATGAAAGGAAATGGTCCAGATACCCGGATCATTTCATTAAGATGTACGCCAAGTCATCGTTTTTGAACGACAAATTACTGCTGCATTTGGGCATGACTTTTGAATCCAAAGTCACGGACAGGGACAAATATCCCAGAACCTTTCACCCGGATTTTGACAGTCCGCGCATTGTGGCAGATGTGATGGCCAAGTATTTGATCAATGAAAAATACAGTGTGAAGCTGCTGATCAAAAACGCAGGTCAGTCCAAAGCGCCCATTATCGGTGAATGGCCGAATTATAGAGGCGAAGGTTTTCAAGGCTGTTTTTCCCGGCTGGCTTATTTGACATTTGACGCACAGTTTTAGCCCAAAATTTTCAATTGAAAAATTCGGGTTAGCCGCAATGCGGTTTAAATAAGCCTGATTTCTGTAATTGCCCCATTTATGGGGCGCTTTTTGATAAGTTTTTGCTTTAAAGAGCCCGATAAATCGGGCAACTACGCTTATCTAAACCGCATTGGGGTTAGCCGTTCGTTAAATGTCGGTAAAATAGTTTGTCGTTCCCTCTCTTGTGACGGCGTGGCAGGGGAGGGGATTTTTTTGGACAGACTGAGTTTTTATTCGATGAATAAATATGGTATAAAAAGGTTTTAATAAGGGGATTGTTTTGAGTTTCGAATTTTGGATTTCGGATTTGTTTCTCACATAACATGAGGGGTGCTGGTTTTATGACAATCAGGGCAAAGCGGTTTTTTATTGTTTTGATGGCAGGTGTTTTTTTTGTCCGCTTGGGACTGGCGGCTGATTTTGATAATGTCAAGGCAGCGGCGCAGGCAGGGGACGTGCAGGCGCAGATACGACTGGGAAACATGTTTTTAAAGGGCCAGGGCACCAGCCAGGATGCGGTTGAAGCTGTGAAATGGTTTCGCCGTGCGGCTGAGAAAGGCGCGCCGGCGGCGCAGGGGCAAATGGGCTGGATGTTCTGGAAAGGCCAGGGCGTGCCGCAGGACTTGTACAAAGCGGAAAAATGGTTGTTAAAAGCCATTGCACAAGCCCATCCTGAGGCACAGTCCTATTATTATGAAATGAAAAAACAAGGGTACGGCGCTGATCCTGACAAGATAGATTTGATGCGTTATTATCGTCTTGCTGCTGAACAAGGGGATGCCAGACTGCCCTTGCGCATGACAGACCGCAGAGGCTGGACAAAAGAAAAAAAGAAAGATTCAAAAGAAGCGGCCAAATGGTTTTTTCAATCAGCCAATGACGGCAATGTGGTGGCTCAGCGCAAACTGGCTATGCTGTATTTAAGCGGAGACGGGCTGAAAAGGAGTCATCAGGAGGCTGCTTATTGGTTTCAAGAAGCCGCGGAAAAAGGGGACATGATTTCCCAGTTTCATCTGGGGGTGTTGTTTTTTCATGGCAAGGGCGTGAAGCAGAGTGATCAAGTTGCTGTTCAATGGTTTCAAAAAGCCGCGGAAAACAATGATGCTTATGCGCAAAGGCGTTTGGGACAGATGTATGAGGCTGGCCGCGGGGCAGACCAAAATTTTAAGGAAGCTGAAAAATGGTACAAGGCAGCTTCAAAGCAGGGCAATGTCTCTGCTATGAATAACTTGGGTTTGATGTATCAGTACGGACGCAGCAGGAAAAATATAAAAGAAGCAGTTCATCTGTTTGAAAAAGCCGCTGAAAAGGGATATGCGCCCGCCATGGTCAATCTGGGCCGGTTATATGAGCATGGAGTGGGAGTACCGCAGCATTTAATTAAAGCCATCAGATATTATCGTCTGGCTGCTGACAAAAAGGACCCTTTGGCTTATTACAATTTGGGGCTAATGAATTATTTGGGCAGGGGAACGGCTGTTAATTATAAAGAAGCAGCCCGTTTGTTTCATTTGGCGGCTGATAAAAACGTGGCTGAGGCAGAGTCTTTTTTGGGGCTGATGTATGAAAACGGCATCGGTGTTAACCGAAAAAACAGGGAAGCTGAGGTTTTTTACAAACGCGCAGCCAAACATCAATATCCATTGGCATGCGTGAGTTTGGGCATGATGAATGAGAGAGAAGAGGATTATTCAAAGGCCGTGAAATGGTATGAGAAGGCTGCCATGCGCGGTCTTGCCTTTGCACAGTTTAAAATGGGCGAGATGCTTGAATACGGGAAAGGCATTGAACCCAATCTCCCGGAGGCCATGGTTTGGTATGAACGTTCTGCTGAGCAGAGGTTTGTCCGCGCACAGTCTGCTTTTGGAATCAAACTGGCGCAAAGCGCTTCTAAAAAATCCAGGGCTCTGAGGAAAAAGGCCATGAAGTTTTTGTCTTTGGCAGGACATCAGGGAGACGTGGAAGCACAGGTTTTTTTGGCCAAAGCCTATAGACAAGGCAGAGTGATCTCCAAAAATCCCAAAGAAGCAGCGAAATGGTGTTTGCTGGCTGCTCAGAATGGTGATTTAAGGGCACAGGTTTTTTTGGCTGAAATGTATGAACAGGGAATAGGCTGGCCAGTGGATTACACGGAAGCTGCCAAGTGGCATCATATGGCGGCTGTGCAGGGCGATATGTCTTCTCATTATAATCTGGGTTTGCTGTATGAGCGCGGTGATGGGGTGGCACAGGATTTTAAAGGCGCAGCTGGTTGGTTCAGACAGGCTGCGCAGAAAGGGCATCGGGAGGCGCAACGGAGTTTGGGGGTGCTGTGTGAACAAATCCCGGGCTTGAATTGTGAGGCCCAGGAGGCGGTGAAATGGTATCGCATGGCTGCTGAACAAGGGGATGAATACTCTAGAAAGAAGATATTAGAAATTGGAAATTAGAAATTCATGAACAAGAAATTATTGCTGGTATTTTTGCTTCCTGTCATCCTGGGTTTGCCTTTTGTTGGGCGGGCTTTTTTTGTGGATGATCATTATCATATGCTTATGGCCAAAGGATTGCAGGAGCATCCCTTGCGTCCGTATGATTTTGTGGCAGATGATGCTGGGTTGGACAATGCCGGCTGGGGAAAAGGCCAGCCCCCCCGCATGGTGAACCCGCCGGCACATCATTATTTTTTGGCATTGTTTGATCAGTTAGGGGGCGGCCGGCTTTGGTTTGTCCGCCTGGGCTGTCTGTTTGTCGCAGGTTTTACCGCTGTCTTTATATTCTTTTTGGCACAGCGCTTTCTGATCCCTCCTTTGATGGCAGCTGTTATGTCTGTTTTAACGCCTGCTTTTTTATTGTCATCTTATACGCTCATGATTGATTCCACGATGCTTATGTTTTTCCTGGGCGGTTTGTGCGCCTGGATTGAAGGGCTGCACAGGCGTTCTTGGACACTCAAGTTGTTGGCAGGTTTTGCCATGGGACTGGCCATCCTCACAAAATACACGGGCGGGTTTGTCGTCATCCTGGCTTTTGTATACTGGTTTCTCCATCACAAATCAAAAACAGCAAATCAAAAATCCGCGTCCCCTTCCCCCTCGTCATCCCCCTTGCCGCTAGGCAAGGTCCCTGTTTGTAGGAAGGGATACGTCACCCTTTGTCACTCCTTGTCACCCCTCATTTATTTACTGATCCCCATCGTCATGCTGGGGTTGTGGAGCTTATGGAACATTGCTGTGTATGGCGCACCTCATTTAACAGAATCTTCCAAGCGGGTGGTCCAGTCCTTTAGTCTTTTGCATGTGATCTCTTTTTTAAGTTTTTTTTCCGGCGGTCTTGTGCTGCCTTTGGCGTTTGCGGGATTGTCGTGGCGGAAAAGCCGCAAGATGTTTGGGTGGGTTTTTGGCGCAGCCATTCTTTTCTTTTTGTTTTTGGCCGGTCCTTTGGGCGGATTTTCTCCCGGGCAGGCAGGGCTTTTGTCATTGTTGTGCGCTGCCGGGCTTTTCTTTTTTCTGGCTTTGCCTGGTTTCTTGAAATCCACACATGTGTCGTCAGATCTCTTTTTGGTGGTTTGGCTGGGGCTGGGCACGCTTCAGATGATCGGTATTATGCAATGGGTGGCAGCCCGTTATTATCTGACAATGGTCGTTCCTGTTGTTTTTATCCTTATCAGGTCTTTGCAAATTCTGTGCCGCCATGCCCCTTCAAAAATAAATCAATATCAAAGTATTATCTGCCTCGGCATGTTTGTTTTTGGCGCGGGATTGTGCTGGGCGGATTACAGCCAATCCAGAACGAATAGATTGATTGTAAAAGATGTTAAAGAAATTGGAAATTGGAAATTGGACATTAAAAACAATAAATTGTCTGTAGGGGCGGGCCTTGTGTCCGCCTGTTTAGAGGGAAAAGGACAAATGCAGGCAGGGCGACCACATGTGGGATACAGGAAATATTATTTGGGCGACTCATTCACTGGGAGTTATTTGAAGGATGCGGGCTGGAAAACAGGTTTTGCCGATACAGATTTTCAACCCGGGGATCTGGTTTTGTACAGGCAGGTGACTATGCCGCCGTGGTGGTTTCGGTTTGACTCGAATCGATTTGACGTGGTGAAAATATATGAATATCCTGCCAAATTTCCTTTGCGTGTGATGGACAATGCCGGCGCTGCCGGGTTTTATGCGTCTGCCTGGGGGGCTTTGCCTTTTACTTTTTCCAAAAGCCCTCTGGAAAGATTTATTCTTTTGCGCGTCAAGTCTCCCTGATCAAATCCAGTGAAAAAATCAATGATTTGTTGAATCTGTGTATGGGATATTGTAAGATGAAGGTATTATGAACAGCCATTCTGAATCTCATGTGACTCCCACTCTTTTGATCGCGGACGATGACCGCTTTGCGCTTGAAACATTGGAAGCGCTTTTGAGCAAAGGCGGTTACAATCTTATTTCTGCGCGCGACGGCCAGGAGGCCCTTGACCGGGCCATGGACAGCAAGCCGGATCTGTGTGTTTTGGATATTGATATGCCCCGCATGAACGGGATGGAGGTTTGCCGGCGGATCAAAAACAATCCTGAAACAAAATTTCTTCCTGTGATTATGGTGACTGGTTTGGCGCCTGAGAATGAAAAAGTGAATGCTTTGGAAGCCGGGTGCGATGATTTTTTGTCCAAGCCTGTTCAGTATATTGAATTAAAAACGCGCATCAAGTCTCTCCTGCGCATCAAATCTTTAACAGATGAACTGGTGGATGTGGAGGTGGTCCTTTTTACTTTGGCCAGAACAATTGAAGCCAAGGATCATTTTACATTGGGGCACGCAGACCGGGTGGGGCGTTTTTCTGTGGCGTTGGGCAAGGCTTTGGGGTTTGGTCCTGACAAAATTGAATTGCTGCGCAAGGGCGGGATTTTGCATGATATTGGAAAACTGGGCGTGCCTGACACCATTTTGCAAAAAGTCGGTAAATTCAATCCGGATGAATGGGAAATCATGAAGAAGCATCCTGTGATCGGATGCGAGATTTGTCAGCGTTTAAAGGCTTTTAAAGGGATTTTGCCAATGATCCGGCATCATCATGAAAGGCTTGACGGCACTGGTTATCCGGACGGCTTAAAAGGAACTCAGATCCCGGATATGGCGCGGATAGTGGCTGTGGTGGATATTTTTGACGCGCTCACCTCGCGCCGTTCTTACAAAGAAGCTTTCCCCATTGCCAAAGCCTTTAAAACATTATATGACGAAGCAGATCAAGGCTGGTGGGACAAGGACTATATCAAAGTCTGGGAAGAATTGGTGAAAAAAGACAAGATCGCTTCGCACAAATATTATTAGCAAAGGGCCAAGGGCCAAGAGCAAAGGGAAAAGAGGACAGCTTCATTTTAATGAATATTTTAGAGAAAATGTTTTGAACATTTATGCAAAAGTATTTCAAAACGCAGACCATACAGCAGCTGTTTTTTAATATTTAAAATTGGTCATTGTATCTTGATTATTGGTTATCCCTGGTTTGCCCGGGTGAGGACTTGATGATCCCGAGAAACCACCGCCCCAAATAGAATCACCCACCAAGACAGGTTGATCCACATCATGAAAAGAGGCAGCGCTGCAATAGATCCGAAAACAACACTTTTTTGATTTGTCCATGCTTGTAAGTGGAAATAGATGAATTGCAAAATGACATAGGCCAAAGTGGCAAAAACACTTCCCCAGAGGGCAGAGATGTAGAATGTTTTTGTGTTTGGCGTAAATTTATAAAGAAGAGTCAATGTGGTCAATAACAGAATGAGGGAAATCAAGCGCAAGGCGATTAAAAACAATTTGTTGTTAAACCGAAGCGCTGAAAAGACAAAGACAATGGCCAAGCCCACCAAAATCAAGCTTAAAGAAAACAGGATAATCCCAAAAAAATAATTCCTGTATCTTTTGTGGAACTTTCTTGCTTCTGAGACCTCCCAAATATCGTTCATAATGATTTCTATATTGGACATAATTCTGATAATAGACCAAAAAAGTATGAGCAAACCAAATCCAGCCACTTTCCCGCTTTTAACGCCTTGAATAAGATTTTGAGAATAATGCAATGCTTTTTGGGCCAATTCTTCCTGTCCTTGCCAATATTGGGAAAACAGCTGCTCGAAAAATTGTTCAATATTCAGAAATTGGGCCATGGAAAGCAACAGGGCCAAAATAGGAATGATGGACAAAAGAGTAAAATAAGTGAGAGCCGCGGCTCTCATGCGGCATTGATTTTTGTAGAAATGAATAAAACTTGATTTGAGGATTGTCCACATATGCTATGCCCCTGGCTTTGGTTGGATGATCCATAAACTGTTTTGAACCACTTCAATCACTGCTGGGCTTTCCCCATAATATTCTGCATCACAATGCATGGGAAATGGATGTCCTCCCGTGATGTCGCATTTTTGACATTGAAAATAGTGGATGTGCTTGTATGTCCTCAATTTGTTTGTGCGCAACAGATAAAAAAAGTGCAGCATGGTCCAAAAGCCTTTTTTCTTGAATGCCAACACATCCAAACAGCCGTCATGGATATTGGCTTTGGGAAACAGAACCAAATTGCCTGCATAGTATTGAATATTTGAAATAATCAGCAAGTAAGCTTTGTTTTTTTCTGTGCTGTTGTCCAGAGTGAATAAAATGGGGTCAAATGGATAAAACAGCAATTCCCAAAGCAGCACAATAAAGTAAGCCAGTCCGCCCAGTATTTTCTTAAGGAATTTGTCTGTGGATTGAATAATGGCAGCGTCTAGTCCGATGCCTGCCATAGAACAAAAGTACTTCTCATTGAGTTTCCCCGCGTCAATCAATGTCTTTTCCCCAAAAGCAATGGTGTGGGCAATGGCTGGAATCGACAACGGAAGATTCAGGTGCTGTGCAAACACATTGGCAGTGCCTTTGGGCATAACAGCCAATGCGGTTTTTGTGTTAACGAGCGGCTGGATCACCTCATTTATGGTGCCGTCTCCTCCCATGGCCACCACCAGCTCGCAGCCTGAAGCAACAGCTTCTTTGGACAGGCGCTGGGCATCACATGGCCCTTGTGTGCCGCACATCTCAACGTCATAACCGAGTTTTTGGAGAGCAGTTGAAAGAGCTTGGGCGCATTCTGTCATGTTTTTGAATTTTTCATGGGTGGCTTTTCGAATACGCAGAAGTTTATTGCCCAAAAAGGCCAGAGGTGTTTTGCGCCCTGCAAGCGGGTTGAAGATAATGCGGATTTTATTGAAATTGTTTTTCATGGCGGCTATTGAATGCCTTTTTTTAAGTGGCGAAATCCATCCTGACAGTTGACGGTGAGGATGATATTACAAATCCATACAACAATATTGAGAGAGCCTGGAAGAAGCGTGAATTCAAAGATCAGCCAAAAATAGACCAAAAATCGCGGGCGGATGATCCACAAGTAGGGAATTTTCATGGCATTGCGGACCATGGAAAATGTGATCACGCCGGTGTAAAGGAAAATATAAATGCCTCCGGGGATAATGCCCAAAGTGCCTTTGTGCATAAGCGCAATGGCCAGTGAGGCAATGACAATTTGGTCAACCAGTGTGTCGACAAAAGACCCGGCGTTGGACTCTTTTTTTTGAAACCTGGCCAGCGGGCCGTCCAGTCCGTCAAAAATCACATGAAAAAACAGAATGGTGAGAGCCGCTGGGAGAGAGATGAAAAGAAAAACACATGCGCACCAGCCGAGAATAAGTGAAATGAGTGACACATGGTTGGGTCGTATATGCCCCCAGGTCAACAATGTGAGAAAAGGGGATAAAACAAGCCCGCGTATTTTTTGAGACAATTCCATGATTTTGCGGTCGCTGTGTCCGTAACAGTCGCTTTTGGTGTTGGCTGGATCAGTCATGAATATGCACCTCTATCCGCTTGCACACAATATGGTGGATGGCTGCCCCTGTGTTGTGAAAATAATAGTTTTTATATTGGAAGTTTTCAAACGGAAAATGCGTGTGTCCAAAATAAACATGCCAATGGTCTTTTGTCATGTTTTGGGGGCAGGCCTCAAAGGCTTTGGCAAAAATATTGGCGCAATACATCGGTGAAAAAAAAGAATACACGATTTTATGCACGCGGCATTTGACAATGAGCGCATAGAGCCAGTTCAAGAAAAGGCCTTTTTTTCTGATTGTCTTGGGAATTGTCCGATGACACGGATTTTTTTTGAGCAATGGCAGGTCTCCATGTGTGAACAGATGGTTGTTCAGCAACACATGGGTGTCATGCAGACTGAGATTTTTTGATGCTTTTTCCAAGGCTCTTAATTTTTGAACAAATGGTTCCAGGCTGTCATGATTTCCGAAAATATAATAAAAATGGCAGGAAGGGTAAGCTTTTAAAAGGTCAGCGATCCATTGGCAGGACGCGTCGATTGTTTCTTCTATGGTGCGAAAGGTTGTCCAGGCAAAATCAAACATGTCTCCGTTCATGACCAGGAAATCAGCTTGATTGAGATCGTTCTTAAAGGAGTTGAAAAAATCTTCTGCGTACGACCTTTTTGTGAATAAATGAAGGTCTGAAATCACATATCCTTTCATTGAAAAGTCCTTGAATTGGTATAATAGTTTTCGGTGAAAAACTGTAATTGCCCAATTTATTGGGCTCTCTAAATAATTGTCATGCATCAAAAGCGTTCGATAAATCGGGCAATTGCCAAAATCCGGGGCTTTTTCACCGGGAACTAAATAATGACACTATTATATGTTTAAATAAGAGAGAATAGATATGGTTATTTTTTCAAAAATAAGTCAATTTGCGGCCTATCTCATTGGCAAGCGCCATGAGCTGCTGGATTTGCGTTATCGGGACATATTGATGGGCAAAACCATTCTGAGAATTCATCAAGATTATGTGCGTAAGCAGTTGGTCAAGATCCCCTTAAGATCTGTTTGTTTGCTTCACGGCTTGAACAGGGCCAATTCCCTTCGTGTGTTAGACGAACGTATGCGGCAATTAAAGCTGCATCAAGACGAGATCCTCTCTTGTCAGGAAGTGTCAAAAGAAGTGCTTGATAAAATCATGCCTTCGGTGTCTGGTGTTAAAGTTGTGTCAAATGCCAAGGGCGGGTATATTGCATTTGAAGGGAATGGACGTGTTTGCGCCTTGCAAAAGGTTTTGGCAGGGCATGATGGTGTTTTGGTGGAAGTTGAACAGTATGTTTTGGCCAAGCCAGGTAAAATATTGAAGAATCTGAATCGGATTCGAAAGCTCAATAATTTGGCTTGATTCTGCAGATGTCTGACTGATGAGATTTATGGTATAATACTTTCACTAAGCCATGAGGAACCCTGTCAAATCAATAGTTGTGTTTCACAACAAAGAAAAACCTGCTGCTCTGAAGGAACTGCCGCGTGTCAGGGCATGGCTTCAGAAAAAAGGCGTGCGCGTTCTTTCTCCAGAGCAGGCGACACAGGCT
>JANQER010000387.1 GCA_028278255.1 Elusimicrobiota bacterium
AATGAAGTGGCACCCACGCAATATGAACTCGCACCGTACTTTGCCACTGCCAATATTGCTGCTGACCACAACCAATTGGTCATGGAAACCATGCAAAAAGTGGCTTTACGGCATGGGCTTGTGTGCCTGCTTCATGAAAAACCATTTGCAGGCATCAATGGGTCTGGCAAACACAACAACTGGTCTTTATCAACAGATGACGGCATTAACCTGCTTGAACCAGGCCAATCCCCCCATGCCAATGCACAGTTCCTGGTTTTCCTCAGCGCTTTGATCAGCGCTGTGGACAAACATGCCGACAAGCTCAGAGCCTCTATTGCCAATGCCGGCAATGACCTCAGGTTGGGCGCCAATGAAGCGCCGCCAGCCATTGTGTCTGTCTTTTTAGGGGATGAACTCACCATGCTGCTCAACAATATTGTTGATGGCAAGGAAACAAAAACCAAAGGCCAAACCTTTATGAACATTGGGGTTGACACTTTGCCGGACCTGCCCAAAGACAACTCTGACCGCAACAGAACATCACCTTTTGCCTTTACAGGCAACAAGTTTGAGTTCCGTATGCTGCCATCTTCAGCGTCCATCTCTGGACCCAATGTGGTGCTCAACACCATAGTGGCTGAAGCCCTTGACAATATTGCCAATCGGCTGGAAAAAGCAACTGACATGAACAAAGAAGTCACAGCGATAGTCAAAGGCACCATTAAAAATCATGGCAAAGTGATTTTCAATGGCAACAACTATGCCGAAGAATGGGTCAATGAAGCAGCAAAAAGAGGATTGCCCAACATCACATCAACAGTGGAATCCTTGCAATCCATGCGCACACAAGAAGCCATGGATCTGTTTGAAAACTTCAAGGTTCTGTCTCATCGGGAATTGGAATCCAGGTGTGAAATCTATATAGAACAATATGCCAAGCACATTGCCATTGAAGCCAAAACAGCCATTGCTATGGTCAAAAATCTCTATAAACCAGCGGCCATACAATACACTGGGGAACTGGCGGACACCGTCAATCAGCTCAAATCAGCTGGCGCACCAAACGATGTACAAACAAGCCTGTTGAACAAAGTGTCCTGCCACTTACAAGGCGCTGACAGCAAACTCGCCACACTTGAGTCTGCTCTTGAAAAAGCCAACACTGAAGATGACGCTGACAAAAAAGCCGCCTTATTCAGGGACGAAGTGGTCACAGCGCAGAATGATCTCAGAGAAGACATTGATGCCCTGGAAACACTTCTCCCCAAACGTCTGTGGCCCACCCCCACTTACGCAGACATCTTCTGGCAGCAATAAAAACACACCAGCTACATTTGAAAAAAGGACGGGTTTATATAAACCCGTCCTTTTTTACCCTTAAAACATCAATAAGCATATTCTTGACATATTGACGCTTTCATGATATGCTTATATGCATGAGAACCACCATTCGTCTTAATGACACTCTTTTAAAAGACTTAAAACACTATGCAGCTGAAACCCACCGTTCATTAACAGCTGTTATAGAGGATGCTGTGCGCAGCCTTCTGTCTCGCTGCAAAAAAGATGTCAGCAGAAAACCGGTTCACCTTCCCTCTTTTAAAGGGAATGGATTGCAGCCAGGGGTAGACCTGGACCACACAGCCTCTCTCATAGATCTGATGGAAGAAAAACATGATTCTGATTGATGTGAATGTGTTGATTTATGCCTTTAGAGAGGACACCACTGATCATAGCGCATATAAAAAATGGCTGAATGATATGATCAACTCGCCCCAAGCGTATGGGATGTCTGATATTGTATTGAGCGGTTTTCTGCGCATTGTCACGCATCCCAAAATATTTAACCCGCCAACTCCATTGCCAAAAGCACTTGCGTTTGTCCAGGCCATTCGTTCAAGACCAAACTGCGTCTTGATCTCACCAGGCGCCTATCATTGGGATATTTTTACAAATCTTTGCCAATCAGCCGGCACAAAAGGGAATTTAGTGGCTGATGCGTTTTTAGCCGCACTGGCCATTGAATCAGGAAGTGAGTGGATCACCACGGACAGAGACTATAGCCGCTTCCCTCATCTTCACTGGCGCCACCCCCTTGAACAAAAAAGCGCCTGCTAAAATATATTGGTTCTTTCACAGAATCTGTGGGTAAAAACATTACAAAAATATTTTTTATGGTTAAAAACCGCGCTTCGCGCCCCGCTCAACACATAAAGAGATCTACAGATTACGCAGATGTCACAGATTAAAGACAAAGATAAAAAACAAAAAATAATATCTTTTTGCATTCATGTTTCTAATCTGTGTCATCTGCGTAATCTGTGGGTAATAAAAAGAATCTTTTTACCCACAAATTTTGTTAACGAGGCAAAAAAATATTCCCTGTGTTCCCCGTGTTGATCCGTGTCTATTCGTGGTTTGTTTTTTTGGAAATTTGACAGGGTTTTGTTGATTTGGTAAATTTATTAAATTATTTAGTTTTTTATTTTTTAATTAATTATGTCACTTAAGGAATTGATATTATGAAAGTAAATATTACTGCGCGGCATTTGAAGTTGACGCCTGCCATTGCGGATTATGTGGAGAAGAAGATTGAGCGGGTGGCACGGCATTTTAAGGCGGTTATCCGGGCACAGGTGATTCTTTCTGTTGAGAAACATCGGCAGATTGCGGAAGTGATTTGCCATTCTCAGGGACATCATGATTTCCGAGCCAAAGGCGTGTCCATTGATGTCTATGCTGCACTGGATTTAGTGATTGAGAAACTCCACAAGCATATGGCGAGACAGAAAGACAAACGTGTGCGGGGGAGACGGGTGGCCAAGTCTTCGATATTGGAGGCATCTGCTTTGCCGTCAAGTGCGGAGAGTCAGGCAAAAGACGTTGCGCGAGAAGTGCCTGTGTCAGAGGTTCGCCGGTTTGTGCCTAAGCCCATGACTGTGGAAGAGGCGGTTGATGAGTTAGAAGATCATGATTTGAATTTTTTGGTTTTTTTGAATCACAGCGATGTGAAAGTGTTGTTTAAGCAAAAAGACAAGACTTACGGAATTTTGGAATTAAATTAATTAATCTTGAATTCAAATTCGAATATCGAAATCTGAAAACCGAAACAAGAAGATTAAAATGAAAAGATTGACAGTCATGGTTTTTGTTTGAAAATTGTTTTTTTGTCCTATTGTTTCGGGTTTCGAATTTCGGATTTAGGATTTGTTTTTGTTAAGTGGGGTGTGATTTATGAAACTTGTTGAAATTCTTGGGTTGGAAGCTGTTTGCGTGGATTTGAAAGCGCAGAATAAAAAAGATGTGATGTCTGAGCTTTGCGGGATGCTGGAGGCCTCACGGAAGCTGAGTGACAGCAAAAAGATGGTCAAGATTTTGATGGATCGTGAATCTTTGGGGTCAACCGGAATCGGGCAGGGCGTGGCGATTCCGCATGGGAAGTCAAAAGACATTGGGGAGCAGATTGCTGCGTTGGGGATTTCAAAGAAGGGTGTGGATTTTGAGGCATTGGACGGGGAACCTGTTTTTATTGTGTTTTTGCTGGTGGCGCCGACAGAAGCGGCTGGAAACCATTTGAAGGCATTGGCCAAGATTTCCAGGTTGTTGAAAGACAAGTTTTTCCGTCAAGCGCTTCGCGATGCCAATAGTTCTGATGAGATTCTGAAAATTATCCGGGAAGAAGATGAGTATTGATTCAGTCGTCAAAAATCCTGTGCCCTTGATGGTTGAGGAGCTGTGGAAGAGTCAGTCGGATTCTTTGAGGCTTTCTTTGTTGTGCGGGCAGGAGGGATTTCATCGGGTGATAGGGGTAGCGGATATTAACCGGCCAGGGTTGACCTTGGCTGGTTTTTTTGAGTTTTTTCGCGGGGAGCGCATTCAGGTCTTTGGGATGGGAGAGTCTGCTTTTCTTTCAACGCTTTCAAGCGCGCAGCGCGTGGAGATTTTGGATCAGATTCTTGCGTCCCCGGATTTGCCGTGTGTGATGCTGACGCACGGCCGGGAGCCTGTGCCGGAGATGGTGACGCAATGCGAACGTTTTAAGGTGCCTTTGCTTCAGTCTCAGTGGGAAACGTCCCGTTTGATCGGCGAGATGACAGCTTATTTGGAGGAGAGGCTCGCGCCTTGTACATCTGTGCATGGGACTTTGGTGAATGTATACGGAATGGGGGTTTTGATTTTTGGGGGATCAGGCATTGGAAAGTCTGAATGCGCTTTGGAACTTTTGAAGCGCGGCCATATGCTGGTGGCGGATGACCGGGTGGAAGTGAGGCATAAGCCGGGCGGTATTTTGGTGGGCAGCGGAAATGCTTTGGTTCAGCATCATATGGAAGTGCGGGGTTTGGGCATTATTGATGTGTGGAAGATTTTTGGCGTTGGCGCCGTGCTGCGGCGGTCTTTGATTGAGCTGGTGGTTTTTATGGAAATGTGGGATCAGAAGAAAGAGTATGACCGCATGGGACTTGAGGAGAAGAGCACAGCTTTGCTGGGTGTTCCCGTGACGGAAATCAGACTGCCGATTCATCCGGGACGGAATTTGGCGGCCTTGATTGAGGTGGCTGCGTTGAACCAGCGGCTGAAACAGCAGGGTATTTATTCTGCGCGTGAGTTGAATGAGCGTTTGATTCAAAAGATGGCAGGGCATTCAGCCGGCCTTTGATTTTTTCCCCACCGACGGCGTTCCCGAGAGTTTCCTGTTATCTGATGTGTGTCTTGAGCGTGAATACGATTCTTTTGTGCGAGGATCTATTTGAAGAAGAAAACTTTTTTTGATTGTGTTGTTGTGACAGGCCTTTCAGGCGCAGGCAAGAGCGTGACTCTGCATGCTTTGGAAGATTTGGGTTATTTTTGTGTGGACAATCTGCCCCTGAAACTCCTGCCTTCTTTGATTCAATTATACCAGCAGTGGGGACAGCGTTTGAGACGCATTGCCGTGGGCGTGGATGTGCGGACATCTTTACCGGAGAAGGAGTTTTCCCGGTCTTTGGAGAATTTGCGGAAAGAGGGGTTTCGTTTCAGAGTTCTTTTTTTGGATGCGGATACACAGACATTGATGAGGCGGTTTTCTGAAACGCGCCGCCGGCATCCTTTGGGCGGATCTGTGCTGAATGGCATCCGCCGTGAGAGGCGGTTGTTTCATGATGCCAAAGGCCAGGCAGATAAGATTATTGATACCTCTCATTTGGCGCCCGGCGAGCTCCGAGAAATCATGGCATCGGCTTTGGGACTTTGTAATCCGCA
The DNA here is from genome assembly GCA_028278255.1 of Elusimicrobiota bacterium. Classification (GTDB taxonomy): domain Bacteria; phylum Elusimicrobiota; class Elusimicrobia; order FEN-1173; family FEN-1173; genus JANQER01. The sequence continues at coordinate 5,221 of JANQER010000387.1, forward strand.
GGGCACAGCCATTGTGGTGATGTCTTTTGGTTATAAATACGGGGTGCCGCTGGATGCGGATGTGGTGTGGGATGTACGTTTTTTGCCGAATCCGAATTATGTGCCTCAATTGCGTTTGCTGACAGGGAAGAATGCAGGTGTGTCGCGTTATGTGCTGGACAATAAGAAGGCACGGCAGTTTGTGTCCCAATTGGAGAGCATGATGGGGTTAATGCTGGATAGTTTTTCGCGGGAAGGCAGGAGTTATTTAACAGTGGCCATTGGTTGCACAGGCGGGAGGCACAGGAGCGTGGCTGTGGCTGAGTGTTTGGCCAAGTTTGTGAAGAGCAGACGTCGTTTTGTGGTGCATACGCGCCATCGCGATATTTTGAAATAAATGTTTAGAGTCATTTTTGAGAGGTGGTATTCTTTATGAATGTCTATGGTCTATGGTCTTTGGTCTTTGGTCTAAGCCGGGTGTGTTTATGATTGGTTTGCTGATTGTGACGCATGGGAATATGGGGCAGGATATGCTGCGTTGTGCTGAGGCCATTGTGGGGAAGCAGCCCGGGGTGTGGGTGCTGGGGTTGGATGCGGCTGAACGTCCTGATTCTTTGGAGAGGCGAATGGAGAAGACGCTGTCTCAAATGCAGGCCTCTGCCGGTGTTTTGGTGTTGGTGGACATGATGGGCGGCACCCCTTGTAATGTGAGTCTGCGTTTGTACCGTCATCATCGGCTGCCTTTTGATGTGGTGACAGGCGTGAATTTGCCCATGATGATTTCAGCGTTAACAAACAGGCATTATATGCCCATTGATCAATTGGCACAGAAACTGGTGGATGATGCCGCACGCAATATTTGCAGGCCGGTTAAGAAACTAAAGTCTTCTTTAAATGAAGAAGAATGAATAAAAGTGAGAAGTGTGAATGCCGGTCTTCCTCGAGACATTCCGGCTAGCGCTTTCAAAGTGCAAGTGAGTGGTGGTTAAAGAGTTTTTGACTTCTTACTTTGGCCTTCGGACTTTGAACTTTTAAAAAGGTGGGTAAGTGTATGGCTTTGGCATTGGTGAGAGTGGATGACAGACTTGTTCACGGGCAGGTGGTGGAGGGGTGGCTGCGCGTTGTGCAGGCCGGGATTATTGTGGTGGCTTGCGACGAGGCAGCAGGAGATGATTTCCAGGCGTGCTTGATGCGTTTGGCCGTGCCGGCTGATGTGCAGGTCAAAGTGTTGAAATTGGCCGAGACAGCAGAGATTTTTAAAAGAGGGGATTGGGCCAAAGAGCGTGTTTTGCTGCTGGTGTCAGGGGTTCAGGAAGTGTGCCGTTTGGTGGATTTGGGTGTGGGGATTGAGTCTGTGAATGTGGGTGGACTGCATGATTGCCCAGGCCGAAAAATGATTACACCTTCTTTGTTTTTGGGCAAGGAGGATGAGAAAGCCCTCCGGGTTTTGCTCTGCAAAAAAATCACTGTTGAGACACGTGCACTCCCCAATGATGAACTGCATTATGTCGGAGAATATTTAAACAAAAAGGATGAATAAGTTGAATGATGGATCTGCTGATTCCTGCTTTTGTTTTTTCGGTTTTGTGTTTGGATCACAGCGCTGTGGGGCCTTTTATGTTGTCGCGGCCTTTGGTGATGGGATCTGTGCTGGGATTTCTAGGAGGGAATGCAGCGCTTGGTTTTTTTGTGGGAGTGGTGGTTGAGCTCATTTGGATTCGTATTGTGTCAGCCGGAATT
>JANQER010000416.1 GCA_028278255.1 Elusimicrobiota bacterium
ACCGGCGGGAACGTGAGATTAAACTGTCAGAAGTGCGCGAGTTGGAGCGTTTGCGGGATCAGCCGGCGCAGACCAGGGACAATGTGCGCTTTGCTTTGGCCGGGAACATTGAAGGCCCGTCGGAAACAAAGTCTGTTTTGGCGCACGGGGTGGAGGGCGTGGGTCTTTTTCGGACTGAGTTTATTTATTTGAACCGGACCGATTTGCCAACGGAAGAGGATCATTTTCGCTATTATTCCCAGGTGGCGCAGTCTGTTTTGCCTTATCATGTGATTATCCGGACCATGGACATCGGCGGTGGCAAGCTGATGGATTTTGGCTTGAAGGGCATTTCAAAAACAGAGCCCAATCCTTTTTTGGGGCTGCGCGGCATTCGTTTGTGTTTGAAGCATCCTGATATTTTTAATCCACAGCTGCGGGCCATTTTGCGGGCCACGGCTCATGGCAAAGTCAAAATTATGTTCCCAATGATTTCAGGATTGGAAGAATTTCGCGCGGCCAAAAAAGCAGTGAGAGACTGTATGGCGGAGCTGAAAAAGGAAGATGTGCTGTTTGATGAAAATGTGGAGATTGGTCTTATGATTGAGGTGCCTTCAGCGGCTTTGGTGGTGGACATGCTGGCGCAGGAAGCGGATTTTATGTCCATTGGAACCAATGATTTGATTCAGTATACCCTGGCAGTGGATCGTATTAATGAGGAGGTGGCGCATCTTTATGATCCATTGCATGCTTCTATTTTGCGGCTGATCGCACAAACAGTCAGAGCCGGTCATGCCGCCGGCAAGTGGGTGGGTATGTGCGGGGAAATGGCAGGTGATCCCCAATTCACGCCTATCTTGGTGGGGCTTCAGCTGGATGAATTGTCTGTGTCCCCGCCTGTTGTGCCGAAAATCAAGCAGATGATTCGGAATTTGTCTTTTTCAGACTGCCAGGCGCTGGCTGAGGAGATTATTCAGAACCCTTCACGCGAAGCTGTGCTCAAAGCGCTTCGGAAGATGAAAACGCATTAAAAAGGGATGAATAGGGGTGAATAAGGATGAATAGGGATGAATAAGGGTAAAGACAGATAAAACAAAGGGATGAATTAAGTGTGTTTTTTGGTGGTTTGTACCCCTATTCATCCCTATTCACTCTTATTCATCCTTATTCACCCCTTTTACATAATTTATGAATCCAGTCTACATTAGAAACTTTTCAATTATAGCGCATATTGACCATGGGAAAAGCACCTTGGCGGACCGTCTTTTGGAATTTACCGGGACAGTGGCGCGGCGTGAGATGAAAGCCCAGATTTTGGACGGGATGGAATTGGAGCGCGAGCGCGGGATCACCATTAAAGCCAAGGCTGTGCGCATGATGTGGGATTATATGGGGGATAAGTTTTTGTTGAATTTAATTGACACACCTGGGCATGTGGATTTTTCTTATGAGGTGAGCCGGGCCATGGCCGCGTGTGAAGGGGCTTTGCTTTTGGTGGATGCGTCTCAGGGTGTGGAGGCGCAGACTTTGGCCAATGCTTTGCTGGCGCAGGAAGCGGGCTTAAAGTTGATTCCTGTAATCAATAAGATTGATTTGCCTTCATCTGATGTGGAGGGCGTGGAAAAGCAGCTGCAGGAAGCAGTGGGACTGGACGGGCCGTTTTATTTGACAAGCGCGAAAGAAGGGCGCGGTGTTGAAGAGGTTTTGCAGGCCATTGTGAATGAGATCCCTCCGCCTGCGGGAAGTCATGAAGACCCTGTGTCCGCCTTGGTGTTTGATTCCGTATATGATCCGTTCCGCGGGGTGATTGTTTTTGTGCGGATTATGGAAGGGGTGCTGCGCGCAGGATTGAAAGTGCGGTTTATGGCCACAGACGCGGTTTTGACCATTGAGGAAGTGGGGCACTTGCGCATGAAATACGTGAAGGCCGGACAATTGTCTGCCGGTGAAGTGGGGTATGTGGTTTGCGGGATTAAGGATATTCATCAGGTGCAAGTGGGTGACACCATCACT
>JANQER010000440.1 GCA_028278255.1 Elusimicrobiota bacterium
GCCTATTGAGGCCCTCACCCTTCACTTCGTGAAGCCCTCTCCCGTCGGAGACAGGAGAGGGGGTGAAGGAAAAAAGCATTTCGCAACAGTCCCTGTAAATGGAAAAAAACAGAAATGACCGATTCCAATAAAACCATCAAAGACTTAACCAATGAAACCTATAAATACGGGTTCGTGTCGGATATTGCGTCTGAAACGATCCCGCGCGGATTGAATGAGGATGTGATCCGTCTTATTTCCGCCAAGAAAAAAGAACCGCCTTTTTTATTGGAATGGCGGCTCAATGCTTTTCGCCACTGGCTCACCATGAAAGAACCCACTTGGGCCAATATTCATTACCCACCCATCAATTATCAGGATATTATTTATTATGCCGCGCCTAAAGCGCAAAAGGACAAGCCCAAGAGTTTGGACGAAGTGGACCCGGAAGTGCGTAAAACATTTGATAAGTTGGGAATCCCATTGGAGGAGCAGAAGCTTCTCAGCGGTGTGGCTGTGGATGCCGTGCTGGACAGCGTGTCAGTGGCCACGACTTTTAAAGAAAAGCTGTCTTCTTTGGGGATTATTTTTTGTTCTTTTTCAGAGGCAGTGGAGGAGTACCCTGAACTCATTCGGCAGTATTTGGGCAAAGTCGTGCCTTCCAAAGATAATTTTTTTGCAGCTTTGAATTCAGCTGTGTTTAGCGATGGCTCATTTTGCTATATTCCCAAAGGCGTGCGGTGTCCCATGGAATTATCGACCTATTTCCGGATCAATGCCGCAGACACCGGACAGTTTGAACGCACTTTGATTATTGCGGAAGAAGGCGCTTATGTGAGTTATCTTGAAGGATGTACGGCGCCGAAGCGGGATGAAAATCAACTGCATGCGGCTGTGGTGGAGCTGATTGCCAAAGACAATGCACAGATTAAATATTCAACCGTGCAGAACTGGTATCCTGGCGACAAGGAGGGCAAAGGCGGGATTTATAATTTTGTGACCAAGCGCGGTCTGTGTGAAGGCGTGAACTCCAAAATTTCTTGGACGCAGGTGGAAACCGGATCTGCCATCACTTGGAAATATCCCGGATGTGTTCTCAAGGGCGACAATTCAGTGGGTGAGTTTTATTCAGTGGCGCTGACAAACAATTATCAGCAGGCAGACACAGGCACCAAAATGATTCATATGGGGAAAAACACCAAAAGTTCTATTGTGTCCAAAGGTATTTCAGCCGGGCGCGGGCAGAACACTTACCGCGGTTTGGTGCGGGTGACCGGGAAAGCTGAGGGCGCGCGAAATTATTCACAATGTGATTCATTGCTCATGGGCGATCAATGCGGGGCGCACACATTCCCTTATTTGGATATCCGTCACCCTTCTGCCCAGGTGGAGCATGAAGCTTCTACCACCAAAATCAGCGAAGACCAGCTTTTTTATTGCCGTCAGCGCGGCATTTCACCGGAGGATTCCGTGAATTTGATTGTGAATGGCTTTTGTAAAGAGGTGTTTCGTGAGCTGCCCATGGAATTTGCCGTGGAGGCGCAGAAGTTGCTTGAAATTTCATTGGAAGGAACGGTTGGATGATATGTTGTCTGAATGTAATTGGTAATGAGAAATTGGAAGTTGAAATGAATTGCCATGATGCTAATTATGGCACCTGCTTGTATAAGAAGGTGTCGTAGGGGCGGGGTTTCCCCGCCCGTTTGCACAGGAGCCGGATATGCCCGGCCCGAAAGGAATATTATGCTAAACATTAAAAATTTACACGTTACAATCAATGATAAGAAGATTTTAAATGGGATTGATTTGTCCATTCAGCCGGGGGAGGTCCATGCGGTCATGGGACCGAATGGGTCAGGGAAAAGCACATTGTCTTATGTGCTGGCCGGCCGGGAAGGATATGAAGTGGTGGAAGGGCAGGTTCTTTTCAGCGGCCAGGATTTGCTGGCCATGGAGCCTGAAAAGCGCGCCGGACATGGTTTGTTTTTGGCTTTTCAGTATCCGGTGGAGATTCCGGGCGTAAACAATGCTTATTTTATGCGCGCCGCGTATAATGCTGTTCGGAAATTCAACAATGAGCCATTGATGGATGCCATGGAATTCATGAAATACACCAAAGACAAAGCCAAACTCGTGAAAATGGATAAAAAGTTTTTGTCTCGTTCCGTGAATGACGGGTTTTCAGGCGGCGAGAAGAAACGGAATGAGATTTTGCAAATGGCTGTGATGGAACCCAAACTGGCTGTGCTGGATGAAATTGATTCTGGTTTGGACATTGATGCCATGGCCGCAGCGGCGGAAGGCGTGAATGCCTTGAGAAACAAAGATAGGTCTTTGTTGATCATTACGCATTATCAAAGGCTGTTGAATTATATTCAGCCTGATTTCGTGCATGTGCTGTCGAATGGCAAATTTGTGAAGTCCGGCGGCAAGGAATTGGCTTTGGAGCTGGAAAAAACCGGTTATACAAACCTGGCCATAAAATAAAAGATTTAACCACGGATGGACACGGATAAACACGGTAAGATTCTTTATGCATAAACGCAAAAACAAATTAATTCGACACTTTGGCACAAAAACATAATATTTGCGTAATTGCCCAATTTATTGGGCGTTTTTGTGAACGAAGTTGTTTTCCAATAAAGATTTTACAGCGTTTATCCGTGTTCATCCGTGGTTTATAAAATATGAACGAAAAAACAGAAGATTATTATTTGAAAGAATTTAAGCGTGTAGAAAAGACATTGCCTGGGAGTGGTTTGTCTTGGTTGGGAAAGGTCCGGCAAACAGGGATTGCTTGTTTTGAAAAAGCCGGGTTCCCCACTGTACAGCAGGAGGAATGGCGTTTCACTGATATCAGTGAGGTGGTGCAAACAAAATATGGGGTTATGAAAGAACCCATTCAAGCGGATCAGAAGGACATTGAGCCTTTTGTTTTGTCAGAGACATGCGCGAGGCTGGTGTTTGTGAATGGCGCGTATGCCCCGTCATTGTCTTCGGTGAATAAAACAGAGGGCATTCGTGTGGGGAATTTGGCTGACATTTTGTCGTCTTCTCCTGAAAGCGTGTCTCCTTTTTTGGCCCGGCATGCTTTGGAAGAGAATCATGCTTTTATAGGATTGAACAATGCGTTTTTAAATGATGGGGCATGTGTTTTTTTGTCAAAAGATATTCGTTTGTCAGCGCCCATTCAGATTTTGTTTTTATCAAAAGGCAATGGAATCCCTTTTGTGAGTTATCCGCGTGTGTTGGTGGTGGCAGAATCTCACAGTGAAGCGCAGATTGTGGAAACTTATGCAGGCACGGGGAATCATTATTTGTCCAATGCCGTGACAGAAATTGTTTTGCAGGAGAATGTCAATTTGTCTTATTGCCGGGTGCAGTGCGAAAGCGAAAAAGCCGCGCACATGTCCCGTGTGCAGGCCTTGATCGGCCGCAACAGCCGGTTTGTTTGCCACCATTTTTCGTTTGGCGGACGTCTTGTGCGCAATGAAGTGAAAGCTGTCTTGGGCGAAGAAGGCAGTGAAAGTGTTTTCAATGGATTGTCAGTGTGTGCCGGCGGACAGCTTGTGGACAATCACACGTCCATCAGACACGCCAAACCCCATGGCACCAGCCGGGAACTGTACAAAGGCGTGTGGGATGGGAAATCCCGGGGTGTTTTCAATGGGGAAGTGATTGTGGATCCGGATGCGCAAAAAACAGATTCCGCGCAAACCAATAAGAATTTGCTCTTGTCGCGCGACGCCTTGGTGCACACCAAACCTGAACTGCGCATACTGGCCAATGATGTCAAATGCAAACATGGCGCCACCATCGGACAGATTGACCGTGACATGCTGTTTTACCTTCGGTCACGCGGCATGGATGAACAGGCTGCGCGCCGGATGCTGACACAAGCTTTTGCCAATGAAATGGTTGATTTGGTGGAGAATAATGTTGTGCGTGACAAAATAAATGAATGGATAAGAGGACTCAATGTTAAATATCAATGAGATTCGGAAAGATTTTTTGATTTTAAATACATTTGTTCACGGCAAACCCCTGGTGTACCTGGACAATGCCGCGACCACGCAGAAACCCAGATCTGTGATAGAAGCGGTTCAGCATTATTACGCTGGAGAAAATGCAAATATTCATCGTGGCATCCATCAATTGAGCCATGCCGCCACCAAAAAGTATGAAAATGTGCGGGACAAAATCAAAAATTTTGTTCATGCGGAGAAGACAGAAGAGATTGTTTTTGTGCGCGGCGCCACAGAAGCCATTAACTTGGTGGCGCAGACATACGGCCGTTCACAGGTGGGGGAGGGCGATGAAATTCTTGTTTCACACATGGAACACCATTCCAATATTGTGCCCTGGCAAATGCTGTGTGAAAAAAAGGGAGCTGTGCTCAAGGTGATTCCCATTAATGACGCAGGGGAAATTATTTTGGAAGAATATGAGGAATTGATTTCTCCGCGTACAAAAATAGTGAGCGTCACGCATATGTCCAATGCTTTGGGCACCATCAATCCTATTAAAGAGATTATCAAAACCGCGCATGACAAAGGCGTGCCGGTGTTGGTGGATGGCGCACAGGCTGTGTCGCATATGTCTGTGGATGTGCAGGATTTGGATTGTGATTTTTATGTTTTCTCCGCACACAAAATGTTCGGGCCCACAGGAATCGGTGTTTTGTACGGGAAAAAAGAGCTTATGGAAAAGATGCCCCCTTACCAGGGCGGGGGGGATATGATCCTTTCAGTGACATTTGAAAAAACAAAATACCATGATTTGCCTCATAAATTTGAAGCCGGTACGCCGGCCATCGCCAGTGTGATGGGCTTGGGCGCGGCTGTTGATTATATACACAATGTGGGGCTGGACAATGTGGCGAAGTATGAAGAAGAGCTGCTGCATTACGCCACAGAAAAACTCTTAAAAATCCCGCATTTAAGAATGATTGGCACATCACAAAACAAGGCCGGTGTTTTGTCGTTCGTGATGGAGGGTATTCATCCGCATGATGTGGGCACTATTTTGGACAAGGAGGGCATTGCCGTCCGTGCCGGACATCACTGCGCACAGCCAGTCATGGACCGTTTTCAGGTGCCTGCCACAAGCCGCGCTTCCTTGGCCTTGTACAACACCAGAAAAGAAATTGACCTCTTGGCCCAAGGGCTCCTTAAAGTGCTGAATGTTTTTAAATAAGGGACTGTTGCGAAATATTTTTTTTCAAATCCCCTCTCCTGTCTCCGGCGGGAGAGGGCTTCGCGAAGTGAAGGGTGAGGGCCTCAATAGGCTGTTTCGCAACCGACCCAATAACTGTTTGCAGGTTTTTTAATATTTGAAATTGGCGCTTGTGTTTGGTTATTGTTTCTTGGATACTTGGTTATTGTGTCTTGGAATTTGGTTATTTCCGGCAGGAGTTTCTTGATGTCTGAACTGAATGATTTATATCAGGAAGTGATTCTGGATCACAACAAAAACCCGCACAATTACGGGACGCTTGAACAGGCGGATCGTACTTCTGAGGGGCATAACCCGCTGTGCGGCGATCGCTTGGTGATTCAATTGCGATTGGAGAATGGCCGCATCAAAGACATTTGTTTTCAAGGGTCTGGCTGCTCAATCTCCAAATCAGCTTGTTCGGTTATGACTGAAGTTGTGAAAAATAAAACCATTGAGGAAGTGGAAAAAATTTATCATGTTTTTCATCAAATGATTACCCGGCCGTCGGATCAAGAAGGGGATTTTGATGATTTGGGCGAGCTGGCTGCTTTTTCCGGGGTCAATGAATATCCAATGCGCGTCAAGTGCGCCAGCCTGGCTTGGCACACGCTGCGCGCGGCTTTGCAGGCCCAGCCAGGTACTGTCAGTACAGAATAGTGGTCCAACAACTTTGATTTGATGGATTGTAGCCTGCCGATTTATCGGCTCTTTTTTGATTTTTATTCGTCAAATCAAAGTTGTTGGACCAGTAGTGGTAGATATGAGTGCATTACCAGAATCTCTGTTTTTTTCAATGATTTGAACAATGGGAAGGATCCTGTAGGGGTCAGGCATGCCTGACCTGTAGGTAAATATTTTTTTCTATTCAGAATCAAAAAAAAACTGTATAATCATAATATAAGAATATAAAAAGTGCGGGCGCCCTTTTTCAAAGCTCAATCAAATACAAAAACAGTATTTGATTGATGAAAAAGGACAGCCCAAGTGACAAATGGAAGTTACGCGGGCGCCCTCGCACAAAACTCAAATGAAAACAAAAGCGGTTTTCATTTGAAGTGCAAGGACAGCCTGAACAATTAAGTTTTAAAGGCGGGCGTAGTTCAGTTGGTAGAACGTCTCGTTGCCAACGAGAAGGTCGTCGGTTCGAGCCCGATCGCCCGCTCCATTTTCTTGATGAATATATGCCATAGCGAGGGTGTTCATCATCAAATTATTATTGAATGTAAACCAAAACAAACAAACTCTTCTTCTCGTTGTAATACTTTTCCTATTGCCGTCAGTGTCGTTGGCCAAGGAAAAAATCATATCTGTTTCCTCTCAAAAAATAGACATCTTCAGCCAAGCCTTCAAAGGGTTTAAAAAATGTTATAAGCAAGGCGGTGGGCAGCTGGACATTATAGATTTGACGCTTCCCCGCAAAAGTTCTGACATTGATCAATTTGTCAAGCGGGTGAAGACATTGCGTCCTGTCCTTGTGTTGGCTATAGGCGATGTGGCGGCAAAATACATGATGGCCTTGTATCCCCAAATTCCTTTGGTTTACTGCATGGTGGTTGATCCTTCCAAAAACAATCTCCCAAACAGCGGCATAGCCGCCACCATGAATCCCAAAAAGCAAATTGAATTTATCCGGCACTCTTTTCCTTCCCTCCGACGGGTCGGAGTTTTTTATTCAAAAGACAGAAATATGAGGGATATAGCGCAATGCCGGGAAATGATCAAAAACGGAGACAAAAATGTCATTTTGATTCCGGTTTCTTCTTTTAGCGAAGTGGAAAAATCTCTTCCCAGTGTCCGCCATCGCGTGGATTGTCTTCTTATGCTGCCCAATGCCAAAATTTATTCCATCAAAATGCTGAATAATTTTTTTATCAATACCATTCAAATGAAAATCCCTGTTTTTTCCTTTTCACCTGCGCTTGTGCAAGCTGGTTGTTTGGGGGGCTTTTATTCGGATCCTGCGGAGAGCGGCTGCTCTGTCAGTCATTATGCGATCAGTTTGTTGGCAGGAGAAAGTCAGGAAAAAATGGTTATGCAATGGCCTCAAAAAACGAGATATGCCCTCAACAAAGTCATTGCCAAAAGGCTTGGACTGGTTATTCCATCCCAAACAATGAAAAAAGCGGATTTGGTTGTTAAATAATAGTTTGAAAAATAAAAAAATGAGAGGAGGATGCTATGAGATTATTTTTGCATGTGTTTTTAATCTTGTCACTGGCATTGTTTCCGTTGTTCACGCAAGTTGCCACAGTTCATTCTCAGGAAATAGAAGAAAAATTTCTTGAAAACTTTACGTTCGGGCAGGTGTCTGTTGCCACCAAAAAATCCATGGACGTCAGAGAAACCCCGGGTATTGTGTCTTTGATCACCAAAGAAGACATTGCCAAATCCGGCGCCAGTGATTTGCTTGAAGTCCTCACGCTTTTTGTGCCTGGCGTGGGGTTCGGTGTGGATGTGGAGGGCGTGGTGGGCATTGGCATGCGCGGCATGTGGGCCCATGAAGGCAAGCTTCTTCTCATGATTGATGGGAATGAATGCAATGAAGAACAGTTCGCCACCACGCAATTCGGGAATCATTACCCGATTGAGATTATCGAAAGAATTGAGGTGATCCGGGGCCCCGGCTCCGCCATATACGGTGGGTATGCAGGTGTGGGCGTGGTCAATATCATCACCAAAGGAAAGGAGCAAAACGGCGGGTTTGCCAGCATACTCTATGCCCAGTCCAAAAAGGATTTTGCCCGCCGGAATTTGGCTTTTGGTTACGGGAAGGACATTGAATCCGAAGATCTCGGACTGAGCATCACCGGGGTGGTGAGTCAGGGCGCGCGCAGTGACCGGGACAATGTGGATATATCCGGCACATCTCTCACAATGAAAGATCAATCAGAACTTAATGTCACCAATCTCAATGTGAATCTGGCGTTTGGTGGCTGGGATATTCGGGGGATTATCGATACTTACCGGACCACACAAATTGATATTTGGGGGGACAATTCAACTGTTGGCCCAGTGGATGAAGATTTTGACACGTATATGTTGAATGTCAAATATAATTTTGAAAATGTGGGCGGACAAGACCTGACGATCACGCCTGAATGGAAGTATAAAGTGCAATTCCCTTGGCAATGGACTCACCTTGATCCGGGCTTCGGATATACCAATGAAAAACGCGTTGAAAAAATGCAGGCGGGTGTGTCAGCCATTTGGGATGTGACTGACAAGGTGAATATGGTATTGGGTATTGAGGAGCATGCTTTAGACCTTTATCTGCCCAAGACGCCCACGGGGTATGAGGAAACTTATAAGGAAGGGAAAGATGTTCTCGAATATATCACCCATGTGGGTTATGCTCAGTTGATGATTAAAACCGATCTGGTGAACATGGCTCTTGGCGGCCGCTATGATGATTCTGATGAATACGGGTCTGCTTTTGTTCCGCGTATTGGGTTCACCAAGGTTTTTGACAAATATCATGCCAAAGCCATGTACAGTCAATCCTTCCGTACGCCTGGCGGTATTATCCCCAACCGGATTCCAGCTGGTTACAGCAGTGTGGAACCTGAAAAGGCTTCTAATCTGGAAATAGAGGTGGGGTATCAATTCAGTCCCACAATGCATTTGGCCGTCAATGGTTTTGATGTGGAGTTTGATAAAGTCATTGTTTATCAATCCGCTGCAGGGGTCGGGAGTTACTACAATTCCGGAGAATTCGGTACCCGCGGAATCGAAGGTGTATACCGTTATACGAGTAAAAAAATCGGCCTCAGATGCAATTATGCCTACTATATGGTGTCTAAAAACAATGTGGATTCCTACAAGGTGACGGCAGATGACAACTACTTTTTGGCATTTCCGCGTCATCGTTTGAATCTTTTGGCCGATTATCAGGCCACGGATCAGATATCCATACACCCGTCTCTGTCTTATTACGGCAAACGCTATGGATTCGAATACAATGCTGTGACAGCGGCATCCGCACTAAAGGATTTTGATCCCGCCACAGTGGTTAACCTGAATCTAAGAATCCAGGATCTTTTGCAGGAGGGGCTTGAGATCAATGTCGGGGCTTCCAATCTTTTTGATGAGGACTTGGATTTTATCATGCCTTACGACGGAGGGCATGCGCCTCTGCCGTCAAATTCACGAACTGTTTATGCAAGGGTTGGATATAAGTTCTGAACAGACGAATGAAAGGAAGATAATTTTTTATTCAGTGAGGTTGATGCAAAAAGCATGGGGGGTCTCTTTTCCTGTTAAACAGGAAAAGAAACCCCTGTCTTTTGCCAACCCAAATTTTTCAGTTAAAAAATTTTCTTCGCAGAGCTCACCATGCTGCTAAGCATGGTCCCTGTTTGTCGGAAGGGAGGAGGGCTTCGCCCCGGGCTCACCCCTCGAGACAAGGCCTCAGAGAGGCCATGTCTCGAGCCCTTTGGGAAAAAATTCAGTTGCACACTTTTGTGCAACACAAATCGTCGTCAATTACGCGCAACTGAATTTTTTGGGCTAAGGGACATAGCAGAAATTTTGTGCGGGCCTAAATAAATATATCCCTTGTTATTATGTAAAAATTCTGTTACATAATTTATATATCATTATATTTAAACAAGTTGTAAATTTTGCATGTTTACTAAGTAGTTATATTATGGTATAAATCAAAAATTGTTTGTCTTATCATTACTAAAACGTGACTACTTAGGTCTGCAAAAAAACACATTGGAACCACGGATAGACACGGATGAACACGGTAAATCTTGACAAGTATTTTTTAACTTAAAAAGAACCATATATTTTCGTTTTTACCGTGTTTATCCGTGTTCATCCGTGGTTACCTGAGTAGTTACACTAAAACAGTTATGATCAATGGTCTGGTCCTATGGAAGAAAATAAACCATCACCACAAGATAATCCGGAAAATCCATCAATCTCTGTCAATGTCCCTCAACCAGAACAGGGAATGATAGAGTCTCATCACACGGACAATTCTGATGCGCCTCAAGAGCAGAAAGATCCTCAAGACAAACCAGCTCAAGAGCCGCCTTCTTCTCCATTGCCGCCAGCGCCGCCGCCATCTCATTCCATGCCTCCTGTTCCCTCCAACCCCACTGGACCATCTGCTGTCCCGTCTAAGCCATCCGGCATGCCCCCTGTTCCTCAAAAACCAGGCGCAGTCGGGACAAGTCCCGGCGCTGGGAAAGTTCCTGGCAAGGCATCAGGCGCTCAGGCAAAATTGCATGCCAAAGAATATAAGTTTTTAATGATGGTGGGTCTTTTTTTATTGACTGGCATTGGGATGTGGGGAAGTGTTAAAATATATAAGCGTTTTTTTGCTGGTCCGGCAAATGAGAGGGATTTACAAAAGAGCGCTGGCAAATCAGAAGTGGCTGTGAATGTTCTGGAGGTCAAGATGGACCGTTTCCAGGACATCCTAGTGGCTGTGGGTACCATTGCCGGAGGGTCTGAGATCCCTTTGCGTTTTGAAGTCGAAGGCAAAATTGTTTTGTTTGAATTTCGAGAAGGCGACAAAGCGCGGAAGGGAGATATTATTGCCCGTTTGAACCAGCGGGATGCGTATTTGAAATTAAAGCGCGCTGAACTGGAACTCGATCAATATGAAAAGCTCTATGCCATTGGCGGGATTGCCCGCAACAGGCTGGAAGAGGCGCGCGTGGCCGCTGACTTGGCGCGTTCAGAACTTGACAAAACAGTGATCCGCGCGCCGCGCGACGGTATTGTGGGAGACAAAGATGCGGAAGTAGGAGAATACGTTACACCGAACAAAAAAATTGCTACTCTAGTCAATATAGAATCCGTGGTGGTCCGGGTGGGTATTATTGAAAAAGAGATTGACAAGGTTTTTCCCGGGCAAAAAGTGGTGCTGACTGTGGACACTTATCCGGGCGTGGAATTCACCGGCACAGTGAAGCATATTTCGCCTTTGGTGCAGGGCACCAGCAAAACATTAACAGTGGAAGCCCGGCTTGCCAATGAGGGCGGATTGCTTTTGCCAGGCATGTTTGCCCGCACGCGCATCGCTATTTTTGAAGAAGACAACACCATTTCCGTGCCAAATGATGCTGTGGAAAAAACGCAGACAGGCCATCGTGTCTTTGTGGTGTCAAAGGAAAACACAGCACAATCCCGAGAAGTGGAGGTGGGATACATCTCAAGCCAGTTTTCCCAAATAACGTACGGCTTGTCCCCTGGGGAACTGGTGGTCACGCAAAAACCGCAGGATTTAAAAGACGGCGCATCTGTCAAAGTGATAGAAGTACAAAAATAATTAGATATTGGAAATTCGGTTATATGAAACTCCGTACACGACTCAGTCTATTTACAGTGATTATCATCACCCTGGTGGTGGCAGGAATCAGTGTCTCTATGCTGTTTTTTCTGCGGCAGCTCCTTTATTCTGAAATAGAAAACAACCAAAAAACAACTTTTGATAATTTCAAAAAATCCTGCCAGGACGCAGTGGTGGTTGTGCGGGACCCGCTGGCGATCAATGAATATAGCGAGACAATGAAAAAAACCGTTCCCGGGCTGGCGTACGCTGTTTTTGTTCATCGCGATGTTCAATTCGTGTATGGCAAAAATGACGCTTTTAAAGCTCTTTTTCCTTCTATTGTACAAGCCTTTCGTGTTGATTCAGACCAGCAAAAAATAGGTGTGAGCCAGTTTGTTCTGTCAAATGGCGAGCAAGTCTTGGATTTGGCCGCGCCTGTGACGGAAAATGGCATTGATTATGGCGTGGTGCGCATCGGATATTATGAAAGGGTAGTGCAGGCGGCAGTGGGCAAAAAATTAGCGCAGGTTCAAAAAATCGTTTTCATGGTGTCTACAGTGGCCTTTGTGATTGCGATTCTTGTGGCGTTGTGGATGGCCACCCAGCTCACACATCCCATTTATTTGCTGGCAGAAGGCGCCAAGTCCTTGGGAGAGGGAAATCTGGACACACAGATTGATATTCATCGAAATGATGAAATTGGTTTTTTGGCAGAGGAGTTTAATGTGATGGCTGTTAAATTAAAAGAGTTGGATCAGCTCAAGGATGACTTTGTGTCCAGTGTGTCACATGAGCTGCGTTCGCCTTTATCAGCCATTTCAGGGTATGTGGAACTTTTGACCAGCAAACCTTTGGAGAAAATTTTACCTGAAAAACGCACCAAAGCATTTAACATTATCCAGGAAAGCACCACGCGCCTGACGCAGTTTATTAACGATATTTTGGATTTGGCCAAACTGAAGTCCGGCCGGGTGGAAGTGCGAAAAGGTCCGTTCAGCATCAAAAAATCATCCGAAGAGCTTTTGAGTTTGTTTCGCCCGCTTTTTGATAAAAAGAATTTGCAGGGTGTTTGCGCCATCAGTGATGACATTCCTGTGATTCAGGCGGATGAAGAAAAACTCAAGCAAGTGATCACCAATCTGGTGTCCAACGCATACAAGTTCACGCCTGAGGGCGGCAGCATTACCATTGCTTGTGAAGAAGATGCGGAGAATTTAACAGTGAGCGTGATTGACACGGGTGTGGGAATTCCGCCGGATGCCGTGGGTCTTGTTTTTGAGCGTTTCAAACAAGTGCCGGGCAACCGGGAAAAAGTGGGCGGGCCTAAGGGCACAGGTTTGGGCTTGGCCATTGCCAAAGGCATTGTGGAGGCCCATGGCGGCCGTATTTGGGCGGAAAGCGAAGTGGGCAAGGGAAGTCAATTCCGCTTTACTCTCCCTAAAGCCGCAGTGGCTGAATCCATCCAAGCGAATATCTTCTCATAATTCTATAGCAAAGGGCATAGAGCGAAGAGAAAAAGTCGTGGGGAAACCCGTCACTGAGAAACACTTGACTCGGTCTAAAATTGAAAAGAACAAGGATTCTAAATCGCAAATCGGAAATCAAAAATCAAAAATGGTGTGACTATGGCGGCTTCTAAGGTTTTGATTATTGATGATGAAGTGAATATCGCTCATTTTGTCGGTGATTTTTTAGAAGAGAACGGATTTGTGGTGGGAATGGTGCATACGGGCCGGGAAGGTTTGAAGGCAGCCATGGAGCAATTCCCGGATGTCATCTTGCTGGATGTGGATCTGCCGGATATCAATGGCTATGCTGTATGCAGCGCCATGCGGCAGAAGAATGCCTTGAGAAACAAGCCCATTCTTATGCTGACCTCTTTAAATGACCAGCAAAATGAATTGGCTGGGTTAAAAGCCGGCGCTGATGATTATTTGACCAAGCCTATTAATACATCCCGCCTTTTGGCCCGGATCAACACAGCCATTCACCGGAATATTCGAGAATTAGACGCCAATCCTTTAACGCATTTGCCTGGCAATGCCAGTATTTTTCAGGAAATTGAACGCCGATTAAAAAACAATGCTGCTTTTTCAGTGATTTATGCTGATTTAAATGACTTTAAGGCTTTTAATGATGTGTATGGTTTTTTCCGCGGGGACCAGGCCATTAAATTGGCAGCACAATGCATCACGTTTTGCGTGGAATCGCATGTCAAACAAGGCCTGTCTTTTGTGGGGCATGTGGGAGGCGATGATTTTGTGGCTGTGGTTCATGCGGATGAGGCAGAAGCTGTTTGCAAAGATATTATCGCGCGTTTTGACAGCATGATTCCGCAGCTCTATGATGAGAAAGACCAGCAGCGCGGGTATATTGAAGGCAAATCACGCCAGGGGCAATCCGTGCGTTATTCATTTGTGAGCATTGCGCTTGTGATAGTCAATAGCACTGAAAGAAAATTTCAACATCCCGGAGAAATCAGTTCATTGTCTTCCGAGTTGAAAACATGGGCCAAATCATTCGGCAAAAGCGCTTACGTGACAGACAGAAGAAAACCACAGTAAAGATATTAGATATGGGATACAGGGATATTCAAATATTTAAAAAACAGAATGTAAGATAACTGTTTGCAAGTTTTTCATTTTAGTGTTTCAGATTGGCACTTGACTCCTGAAGTTCGGTTGTTGTTTTATTGTTGTTCCTTGGTTATTGGTTATTATTTGGTTATTGTTTCTTGGAATTTGGTTGTTTCCGGTTTATCCGGGTTAGGTATTCATAAAAGATTTATCCGGCAAAGGAGAAATCGAATGGGAAAAAGCGCAGGCACAAGAAAGAAGATTTTGGTGGTGGATGATGATTTACAGCTTTGCCAGTTGACTTCAGATATTATAGATGAACACGGGTACAATGCCATCACAGCCAATACCACTGATGAGGCCTTTAAAAGGGTTTATGCCGATAACCCGGACCTGATTGTGTTGGATGTTTGGCTGCCCACCATTGGCGGGCTGGAATTTTGTCGTCAGATTCGGCATGATGAACAATTGCGACATATCCCGGTGCTGATGCTCACAGTGCAGGACAAAGAAATGGACAAAGTGATGGGCTTGGAAATGGGCGCGGATGATTATATGACCAAGCCTTTTAGCCAGCGTGAGTTGTTGGCCCGGATCAAGGCTTTGCTGCGTCGGTTTGACAGGGCACAGCCGGAAGGAAAATTTGTCAAATCAGGCGACTTGAGTATTGATGTGGAAAAACATATTGCCCAGGACAAAAACAAAGTGATCACCATGACGCCAAAGGAATTCGAGCTTCTCCTCAGCCTGATTCGCGCCCGCCGAAAAGCCATCAGCCGGCAGAGTTTGTTGACAGCGGTTTGGGGGTATGATGCGCCCGGCAACACAGGAACAATTGATGTGCACATTCGCCATTTGCGCCGTAAATTAGGGTCGCATGGTAAGAAAATTAAAACAGTTCTGGGTTTTGGTTATAGGTTTGATGGATAAAAGAGCAAAGAGCATAGGGCAAAGGGCAGAGGGGACAGGCAAGGCCCCGCTCTTACGGCTTTTCTTTTACTCTTTGCTCTATGCTCTTTGCCCTTTGCTATTATTATGACTTCTACTCCTTCTCCTCGCGTTCTTGTTGTTGATGATGAAATTGGCTTCAGGGAATTGTGTACAGATCTCCTGGGAGACAATGGCTATGAGACTGATGCGGCCGCCAATGGCCGGGAAGCCCTCCAATATCTTGAAAAAGAAAAATACCAGCTGGTTCTCTCGGATATCAATATGCCCGTTATGGACGGGCTGGAATTCCTCAAAAGCTCCAAATCCAAATATCCTTCTATTGAAATCATTCTCATGACAGCATACGGGGGGCTGCAGTCTGCTTTGGAAGCGCTTCGTTTTGGCGCTTACGATTACATCACAAAACCTTTTACACGTGATGGTTTGCTGGCCACTGTGCGACGGTGCGTGGAAAAGCAGCGTTTGTCGCATGAGCTCAAAATTGCGCAGGATGAACTGATTAAAAAAGAAAAACTGGCGGCACTGGGATCCATGTCTGCCTGGCTGGCGCATCGCATGCGCAATCCATTGAATGTGATATTGATGTGTTCTCAGTATTTAAAGACAAAATTCCCGGAAAAAGACGAGCGGCAGGAGGTGGCCCTGGCCATTGAAGAAAAAGTAAAAATCTTGGAAAAAATGACTCGAGATTTTATAGAATTTTCTCGTTCCTATCAGCCGCGCTTTGAAAAAGAGAAGATTCATGAGGTGTTGGATCAGGTGTTGGAGACCGTGGCGTCTCGCGCCAAAATGCAAGGCGTGACCATTAAGAAAAAATACACGGATCCGGAACTCAAAGTGTCTCTGGACAGGGATCTCATGGAAGAAGTGTTTGGCTATCTTTTTGACAATGCCATTGAAGCCATGATCGGGCCCGGTGTTTTAAGCGTGTTGACGGATAAGGAAGACGATCATATTGTTCTTCATATATCCAACACAGGGTCCCCGATTCCCTCTGATTTGCGGGAACGTTTGTTTGATCCTTTTTTTACCACCAAAGAGCGCGGGACCGGATTGGGATTGGCCATTTCTCGGCGCGTGATTGAAAGTCATGACGGCAGTATTCAATTGGCACAAGATAAGAACACCACTTTTCGCATAGAACTGCCGATCAATCATGAAGAAGAAGATTGATGAATGAATGAGGAATGTGTCGTAGGGGCGGGTCCCCGTGCCCGCCCGGCAACAAGGAACGGATATGCACACTGAAAAAAAGACAAAGATATTGGTGGTGGATGATGAGCCCAATGTGGGAATGATCTTTCACCGCATTTTGGGTGAAGCCGGATATGATGTGATATCAGCGGCCAATGGCAATGAGTGTTTGAGGACTTTGAAAAAACAAGATCCGCAGATTGTTTTTCTGGATTTGCGCATGCCGGGCATGGACGGGGTGGAAACCTTGCGCCGGATACGCGACACACATCCCAACCTTTCAGTCATTATCATGACAGCTTACCAGACAGTGGGGTCAGCTGTGGAAACCATGAAACTGGGGGCTCATGACTATTTGATGAAGCCTTTGGACACAGGCCGGCTGAAATCCATTGTCAAGCAGGCTTTGGATATACGTGAAATATCTCAAAAAATACCGGCTGTGAAAAAAACAGCAGAAGCCGATGCGCTTCCTCCTGAGGAAGTGGTGGCCAAAAGCCCTGAAATGGAAAGGGTTTTGAATATGGTCAAAAAAGTCGCGCCCACTGATATGACAGTTCTTATTTTGGGCCAAAGCGGCACAGGCAAAGAAGTGGTGGCGCGCACTATTCATCGTCAAAGCGCCCGCAGCAGCGGTCCTTTTGTGGTGGTGGATTGCGCGGCTTTGCCGGAATCATTGATTGAGAGCGAGCTTTTCGGATATGAAAAAGGCGCTTTCACAGGGGCGGATTCTTCACGTCAGGGAAAATTTGAATCAGCCAATAAAGGCACTTTGTTTTTGGATGAAATCGGCAATCTGCCGTTAACTGTGCAGGTCAAGCTGCTTCGTTTTCTGCAAGAACCAAAAATTGAACGCCTGGGCGGGCGCAAAGGACCCATTACCCTGGATGTGCGCATTTTGGCTGCCACGAATGTGGATTTGGAAAAAGCCGTGTCCAGAGGGGCTTTTCGGGAAGATTTGTATCACAGACTCAAAGTTTTTCTGGTGGAACTGCCGCCTTTAAAACGCCGCGGGCCGGAAGACATGGACTTATTGGTGTCTCATACCGTGGAAAACTTCAGGAAACAGTTGGGCAAAGACAAACTCACATTTGCGCCGGAAACCATGCATATGCTCAGGCTATATGATTGGCCTGGGAACATCCGGGAGCTTCAAAATGCTTTAAGAAGCGCGGCTTTGCTCGCGGATGATGTGATTTTGCCGGAGAACCTGCCTTTAAGTATTCAAACCAGCGTCAAAGCCGGGCCTGAAAAAGAAGAAAAAAGCGCGTCTGGTTCTTTGGATGACATTGTGAAACGCGTTGAAAAAGAGCACATCACCAACACCTTAAAAAGTTTTGATGGAGACCTCAAAAAAACCGCCAAAGCGCTGGATCTGGATCAAGACACCTTGCAGGGCAAAATGAAAGAACTACAAATTCAGAGTTAATTTTCAATATGACACGCCAATCAATCAAACACGGTTTTATTCTCATATGCGGGGTATTGTTGTCTGCTGTCATGATGGTCAGGGCAGCTGAGAATGACCCGCATGGACAATTCAGTCAATGGAAAAAATATGCGCCCTCAGCCCGTGTGCCGGTTGATCTTTATGTCATGAGCCTGTGCCCTTTTGCGCTCAGCGCTGAAGAAGTTCTTTTCCCTGTGGTCAAATCCCTCCAGAATCATGTGGATTTTCGTCTTTATTTTATTATGAATCAAGCGCCGGACAAAACCAGCACACACGGCCCCGGATTTTTCAAGGCGCTTCATGGTGAGCGGGAAGTCACAGAAAACATGCGGCAGGTGTGCATTCAGCAGCATGCCCCGCACAAACTGATTGATTACATCCTTCACAGAAACAAAAACCATCAAAAAGCAGATTGGCAGGTGTCTGCGCAGGCAGTGGGGATTGATCCGGCTGTGATTGAGTCATGCGTGCAGGGAAAGCAGGGGACTGAGTTGTCGTTAGATAATCTTCAAAAGCATCTGGCGCTTGGCGCTTCTTCTTCACCCACTATTTATATTGACAATGAAAAATTCACAGGCAAGCGGTCTGTCAGGTCATTTGCCAGTGCCATTTGTCAGTCCATTGAAAAAAGAAACAGCCGCACTGTTCCGGGGTTTTGCCGGAACATTGAGTCATTGCCAGACACCGTGGCATCTGCCAAGGGCGGATGCAAAAGCGCTGTTTCCCCGTCAGCAGCGGAACTTAAAAATCCTTTTGATAT
>JANQER010000449.1 GCA_028278255.1 Elusimicrobiota bacterium
ATTTCTGTAATTGCCCCATTTATGGGGCGCTTTTTGATAAGCTTTTGCTTTAAAGAGCCCGATAAATCGGGCAACTACTTCCTTATCTAAACCGCATTGCGTTTAACCCAAAATTTTCAATTGCACTATATTGTCGTCAATGATTGATGTGCAAAAAAGTGCAAATGAAAATTTTGGGTTGACTGTTGATTGAGGGAATTGTTGTCATTCATCCGTCAAGGCTTTTCTGCTTTTGCAGCCATTCCACATAGTCGGCTATGCCTTTTTCAGGGGGGTATATGGGTTTGAATTTGAGGACTTTGTCGGAGAGAGACATGTTGGCTTGTGTGGCTTCCTGGTAAAAATCATATGGATTGTCAAAATAATCCGTGGGCAGATGGGCGTCCAAAAACCGGTTGAGCAGTTCAATCACTTGGTTAAACGTGGTGGGCAGTCCAGTGCCCACATTAAACGCATCATTTCCTCTGTATTCAAAAGCTTTCATATTGGCGCGCACCACATCTTTCACATAAACAAAATCCCTGAACTGCTCTCCCATTTTGAACACACGAGGAGCTTTCCCTGAAGAAATTTGTTTGTACAACTGATAAATCATGCTGGCGGCTGATTTTTTATGAAATTCCAAAGGCCCGTACACATTGAAATATCTGAGGCCCACGGCCTTGACTCCTGGGTTTTGGCTGGTGAATTCTTTGGCGGCTTTTTCCATTTCCACTTTACTGACGCCGTAAATATTGGCAGGCGCTGATTCTTGATCTTCTGACATAGGCACCCCGCCTTTGCCGTAAGTGGCCGCACTGGACGCATAAACCACTTTCTGGCATCCTGTGCGGCCGGCATATTCCAGGATTTTCACAAACGCATCCACATTCACGGACATCATGAGTTTTTCATCCATCACAGTGGTGTCTGTGATGGCGGCTTGATGAAAAATTCCATCCAGTTTTCCTAGTTTGTCGTAGTTATATGTGCAAATATCCCCTGTGTAAACTATCCCCTTAAAATCTTTGAGATTGCTTTTGACCCCGACGGAAAAATGATCCAAAGCCAGCACTTCATGCCCTTGCGATTCCAAATACAAAGCCAAATTCGCGCCAATCATCCCGCCAGCTCCAGTCACCAAAAATTTCATTATAAGCTCCTGTTTTTCTTGTGTCGTATGTTGCCTTAAAATTATAAAAATAATATAGCAAATTCGTTTAATATATGACAACTTTATAAGATCCATATTTAATTCGTATATTGCCTCGACAATGAGCAACATGGGAATAATTGTCTTTCTTCTCCCTGGCCAATGTGTTGCATCATATAAAAGTAGGATTATAAGCATTTTGAGGGAGCAAAGGGATAAATGATGGACATTAACCCAAAAAATTTGATTTGTGTCTTTCAAATCAAAAATCGCAAATCCAAAATCAAAAATAATTTTGACTGTCTGATTCCCTCAACAGTCAAGATAACAAAAAAAAACGGAGGTAACACCATGAACAAAATGAAAAAACTCAGCGTAGCATTAGCAGTGACAATGGGATTAGGGTTGTTCGCAGCCAAAGCCTGGGCCATTAACCCGACCCAGTTCACAGTGACCATCACACCGAACATCTCCATGGACGTGGCTGTGTCCACAGCCAGCGTTGATTGGAATTCAGGCGCCACTGATACATTGGACCTGACCTTGGCCATGGACACCACTGATTACATGGTCAGCCCAGCCACAGTGACATTGACCACCACCTTCTCCAACACGGAGTTGAATATCAATGGGGTGGACAATATGCCGGACTGGAGCTTCAGCACAGACGGCACGCATGGCGCCAACGTATTGGCTGTCAATGCGCTCTTGGGCAGCACAAGTGACACATCAGCGCCTGCCACATCTGACTACACTTATGGCATTGGCGCCACAGGCGACCAAATCGTTACAACAGCACAATCAGGCGGATCAGCCCGACGTTACGGACTCTCAGGCAGTGATGACGGCGCAAACAACAGCGCATATCAAAACAGCGGTTACAGCAGTGCCTCTGAGAATCTCAATAACGGGGACAGCCGGCATTTGTGGTTAAAACTCATGACGCCGACAACAACTGGTTCATCAAATACACAGAGCTTCAGTGTTGTGATCACAGCTGTGGCTTTGGACTAGTTTTATCGCGTCATAAAGTCGGCCAGAATATTCGCCTGAAAACCTTTGGTCCCGCTCTGCACGGAGCGGGCATGGCCATTGGTTCATTTCAGCGTTTATTCATTTGACATCAAGGATTATTTGCCAGCGGCCTCACGTAGGAGGGGTAAGGTGTCCCCTGTCTGCGGTGTGTGAAGGGGCCTGGTCTATCTTGTTACATCTTGTTAGTAACAAGTGGAATGCATTTTCAGTTGTCATGTCTGAGTTTTCGGTCATGGGTGAGCTCCACCCTCCGTGAATAAGGACGTCCGTCAGAGAGGCTCTGGGTTTTGAGGATTCATCCTGTCTGACGGACGTTGAAGCAGACTGAAAAGACATAGTGACTGTTAAAGCTGGCAATCAGCAGAAAAAGAAGTTGATTCATAAGGCAGAAAGGAGACGAAATATGCACAAAAGCATGACACAAAAAATTTGGCTTTGGGTGGCTGTGGCAGGAATTGTTTTCCTGCCGGCAGCGCAAGCCCATGCCAAAATTGGGATTGGGACACAATTCACAGACGCTGTGATGGAGAATCTTGAAATCGGACAGTCATATAACCTGCGGGAATTAAGGGGCGTACCTTACTCAGTTAAAAATGTCGGCGACGCAGGTGTGGATATTGTGGTTGAGGTGATGATCCCAGTCCCGAAGGAGATGAAGGAAAACTATGAGCCAATTCCGGATCCCAATTGGATCCAGCTGGTTCCCAGTCAGTACTTTGTCCCGCCGGGCGGCACAGCATTCAGCGATATTATTATTTCTATCCCGAATGACCCGCAATTGGTGGGACGTCATTACCAGGCCTTTTTGTGGGCACACACAAAAGGCACTGGCATGCTGGGCACAGGCGTGAAAAGCCGGGTCCGATTTTCCGTGGGTCCCGGCCCAGACACTCTGGCAGAAGAGAAACGCAAAAAAGCCATGGTGTCTTTGAATTATGACATTTGGCCTTCAGCCATGTATGTGAACAAGGCTGAGCCGGGCAAAAAATACAATGTCAAAAAAAAGGAAAACCAGTCATTCCGTGTGACCAATCGTTCGGAAAAACCTGTGGAATTGGTCCTCAAGGCTGTGCCATGGGACAAGCGCACACCAGCGCCCCATGGGTATGAGCCTTTGGACAACACGGATTGGATTCAGCTCAAACCAAGCCGCCTGAAAATCAAACCTTTTCGGGTGCAGGAAGTGAAATTGTTGATGAACGTGCCCAAAAAATTCAAGGGCCAGAAAAAGGCTTTTATCATCCAAGCCACACTGCCCATTGGCACAATTGTCAGTTCATCACATCGTGTGCTGGTCACGATATTGGAACCGTAGCTGCCCGATTCATCGGGCGCAATTGATGTTGTAGGGGCGGGCCTTGCGTCCGCCCATAGGAGTAAGATTAATGAACAAAGGAATTCTAAGACACAAATTCATGATGGTCTTAGCCGTCTTAGGTGGATTCATTGTCACCTTGGGACAGGTTCCTTTTGTCTCAGCAGCCTCCAGCACATCCTTCACCATCAACATTACCCCGCCTGACAACATGCCGCCTGAAGCTGTGGCTGATTTTGCCGGTTCCTCTGGTGCAGAAGGCCAGGGGCTTCTCGCCTGGACAGCGCCTCAAGGCGATGCCGGCGGCACTTCACCGCAGACTGTGTCGTCCTACATTGTCCGCACAGCCACATTTTCCGTGGATATGGTGGGAGGCAGCACCACCACTTGGTGGAACAATGCCCGGGATATTTCCGGGGAACCGCCTCCTTTGGCCACCGGAACCCTGCAATCCATGATTCTCAATAACCTGGAGCCTGGCGCTGTCTTGTATTTTGCTGTGAAAAGCCGGGACAGAGGCAATAATGTCTCGCCCATTGATGTGAATGCGGTTACCCCGGGAATGCAAGCCTCTATCACTGTGTTTGATACAGCGCCGCCAGCTGTGGCCGCGCTCACAGGCACAGCCGGCGATGCACTGGTGGATCTGGCTTGGTCCTCTGTGACAGCAGCGGACTTTTCACACTACCGGCTGGAAGTGGACAGCACTGAACCGCGTGATTTCACTGACCTGTATGTGGCCACCACAACAGTGTCTACTTCTTTCACGCACACAGGGCTGACCAATGGCCTCACATATGCTTACAGGGTGATTGCCGTGGATAAAGGCGCGCCAACAGATGTGGGTGTTGCTTTGGATTCTGCGCCATCACCGGTGGCAGAGGTGTTCCTGCCCATTGACAGGATTAGACCTGCGCCTGTGGCCGGCATCACAGCCCTGACAAATCCTGACGGCACTTTTTCTGTGGATTGGGCAGAGGTGCTGTTGAGCGAAGACGGCACACAAGCAGATGATGTGGTGGGGTATCGGGTGTATAGATCTACTGGCTTGCTTGGGCCTTACAGCGTGCAAGTGTCTTCTTCTCCCGGCGTATCTGCCACAGGCTTTCAGTTCACTGCTTCTTCGCTCCAGGATGAGTTTTATTTGATAGTGGCTGTTGATGAAGCCGGCAATGAGTCTGATCCGGCCACCTCCAATTATCTGCATGTGACCCCGCAAGGTGTTTTGGGGCAGATCGGCTTGGCATCAGACGGCACACCCACCCGGGCATACGTGCCGCAGAATTCTATGCCGGAATTAAAGAACAGCCGGGAAGATGTTTTGATTCGTGTGACACGCAACAATGACCCTGTTATGAACGCAGACACGCAGCGTACTCTGCGCACTTATTCTGTGGACGTCACAGGGCCTGTGTCCACTGTGCCGGACCGGTCCTTTGCCTTCACCAATCCAGCCATGCATGTGACTTTGCAATATGAAGATCCTGTGTCTTCTGTGACGTATTCACAAGATGAAGTGGGAATTCTGTGGTGGAACGGCACCCGGTGGATCAAGATGGGGCGCGGTGTCATGGATCCTGTGCTCAAGACCATTTCATTCCACACAGCCTTAACAGGCACGTATCAGGCGCGCCAGTATCAGGCTGCCACAGAACTGACATTGGACAAATCTTCTGTGTTCCCTCGGATCTTCTCTCCCAATGGCGATGGCATCAATGACATGGTTTTCTTTGTGATTGAAAATCCTCGGTTGTCCGCGTTTGACGCCAAAATATATGACATGACAGGCGGATTTGTGGCTGACATGAAACCAGCTGTGGCCGGCGCTCCCACCATTGGCACTATGGTATGGGACGGCAAGGACAGCACCGGCCAGTTCGCCCCAGCCGGCCCGTACCACTACCAAATCAAAGGCGAAGACAAAGTCATCACCGGAACCATAGTGATAGCCAAATAACGTAAGCATCTGTATTTTTGATTTTAGATTTGCGATTTTTGATTAAAAAGACACAAAATCAACTTGTTGTAGGGAACGGTCGCGACCGTTCCCTACAATGAAATATTGACAATGCTTTCAAATCGCAAATCGGCAATCAAAAATCTAAAATTACTGTTGTTTAGCGTTTTTCTGTAGTTGCCCGATTTATCGGGCTGTTTTACCGTCGGAGGCACCCTTTTATGCTTTCAAAGAGCCCGATAAATCGGGCAATTACATTTCCGGCGGAGATGGCGAAAAACGCTAAACAACAGTAAAATTATTTAATTATAGCTGGCAGTGGTTGCGCGAATTCATCCTTATATAGTGTTTGGAGCTCAATGCGTCCCAAAAGAGGCGCATTTTTTTGTGCACGGGTGGTGAGGTTAAAGTTCAGGGGGAGTTTCATTTTTTTGATTAGGAATCGCGCCAATTCTGGACGTGACACAAGGCTTGCGGCCGGAATATGACGAATGCCGCAAACAGAACTTTTCGCCAAATCCATGATTCTTTTGGCCAAATCATCAGCCCACACAGCAGACCGATATTCATCCTTCACAATCGTAACAGGCAGTTTTTTCTGAGAACGATACCGCAGCCAATCCCAATGTCCTTTTCTTTTGTCCAAAGAAGGCCCAATGGCCAGGCTGGTGCGGATCACCAGCGCACCAGAGCGCTCTAAAACATATTTCTCTGCTTTGACGCGTGTCCGCCCGTATGTGCTGATGGGACATGGTTTGTCTTTTTCCTGATAAACACCGTCATGCCCAAACACATGATCAGAAGAAATATAAACCATGCGTGTTTTGAAGGGCAGGAAGGACAATAATTTTTTCAGGCAATGCACATTGATGTGCCATGCCCATTCCGGATTGTTTTCACATTTGGCCACATGACAAACAGCATGGGCGTATATTAAGACATCCGGGGATTGCGTGTCCAAAAAAGACCGGAGCGCCTCATTGTCTTCCAAATTCACATAAAAGGCTTTTTGGTTTCTGGCATGCTTGTTGTGGCGGTTGATCACGGGTATGACTTGGTTGGGAAAAATACGCAAAACACTTGACCCAATAACCGACGTGGCCCCGATGAGAATGATTTTAGAAGTGTGCGGCACAATCAATGGAACCACGGATCAACACGGATGGCCACGGTAAAGACAAAAATATGATGTTTCCTAAAAATACAAAAAATATGAATTAAATCGTTTGCCGTGTTCATCCGTGTTTATCCGTGGTTTCAATATGTTTTTTTGCCTCTGTGGTTTATTGTCTTAAGTTTTTACGTTTTTTAATCAGTTGCTCAATCTCAGATTTGATCTTCTTCACTTTGACTTCGGTCTTGGACAGATTGGATTTGAATTTTTCCCATTGCTGCGGGCTGTTTTTCTTAATGTCATTGATCCTGTTCATGACAGGGTGAAGTTTTTTCAGGTCTGTTTTTAAAGTTTCAATTTGCTGGTCCAGACTGACTATTTTCTGATGCCGCTGGTAGTAATGAAAAAACACAAACCCCATCACAAAGAAACCCAATATGGCCAGAAAAAGGAAGACCCTTTTTTTGCCTTTTTTCTCTGTGGTTTCCGGCCGCATGGCCAGCCAAAACAAAAGGCTCAAAGGCCAAAACAGCACGGACGTTAAAAGCGCTGTGAGAAAGCCTGACTTGCCGCGCTTTTTGGCATCTTGATACACATAAATAGCGCTGGGAATAAGCAAAAAGATAATGACCGGCGCAATCACATATGGGGACAAAAAATTCAGGTTATCCATAACAAACTCTCCTTAAGTCAAGATAAAAAGATTCTACCATAAAATATGGCCTCTGCCTCTTTCGCAAAAACAAAAAATCCCTTGATATTCTCGTATGGGCGTCTGGCTGCCTGTCCGTGCAGGTAAATATTTTTTGTTTTTAGGGTGTATAAATTGTTTTTTATTTATTATAATAATAATAATTATAATACTTTTGAAGGATTGTCTGTGAAAGGCGGTCCCATGAAAGGTTCAGTCGCAAATGATGATCGTGTCTTTCTTCTCCCCGGAGAACTTTATGTGTCCCGGGAGCCTGCTGTTGTGTCAACCATCCTGGGGTCCTGTGTGTCCGTGTGTCTTTTCAATAAACGTCTCTGTTTCGGCGGAATAAACCATTTTCTTCATCCCCGTACCCATTCCCGGAACGAACCTTCTCCCAAGTTCGGTGATTATTCAACGCGTATGCTTGTGGATCTTATGCGCGCGCATGATCCTTCCCCTGGCAGTTTGGAAGCAACCATCGTCGGAGGCGGGAATGTGCTGGGGGCCCCGGCAACAGGCGGCAGCATTGGGTCTGTCAATGTTCTTGTGGCCAATGAGGTGATGGCGGAAAACAAAATCCATGTTGTGCGCCGGGTCGTGGCCGGTGATTGCGGGCGCAAAATTCGTTTTGATACGCGGACAGGTGTTTTGGATATCTGCCGGATCGAACGCTCCCTCCAAACGAGAGAAATCCAAAGAAAAAAGACAGCGTTGTCACAGCGAAAAATCCGCGTTTTGATTGTGGATGATTCCCGGACCGTGTGCCGGGTTCTGAGGACCATGCTGTCCGGAGACCCGCTGATTGAAGTGATCGGGGAAGCGCACGACGCCTATGAGGCCCGGGAGAAAATTCTTGAAGACGATCCGGATGTGATTTGTCTTGACATCATTATGCCGAAAATCGACGGCATCACATTTTTGCAGAAACTCACCCGGTACATGCCCAAACCCGTTGTGGTGATCAGCACTGTGGCTCAAAAAGGCGGAAAGGTTCGCGAGCAGGCTTTTGCGAACGGGGCTGTTGATGTGGTGGATAAAGGAGACCTGAATCTTTATCATGGCCCGGATAAGACCCGGGAGATGTTGAGACAAAAAATAAAAATGGCGGCGTCAGTCTGGGTCGGACGCGGCCAGACCCGGTAGGTCTTTCGTGCTTCCCTTGCCGAATCTCGACATCAGGATAAGCGAGGAAGAATTTGCTTTGTTCTCAAAAATGATTCATCAGCGGTGCGGCATCCATTTGGGCGCCAATAAAAAAGAATTGTTAAAAGCAAGACTCCTCAAGAGGCTGAGGTTTCACAGGTTACAAACTTTCCGCGCATATTATGAATTCGTGTCTGATCGCGCGAACGAATCCGAGATTGAGGAAATGATTGAATCTGTTGCCACGAATGTCACTTCCTTTTTTCGGGAGGCCGCTCATTTTGATTTTTTGACGAAGCAGGGCTTTTCGGAGCTCTTGGAGGCCAAAAAGTCTGTGACATCCAGCCGGGTCCGCGGCTGGTGCTGCGCCACGGCCACAGGGGAAGAAACCTATTCACTCTTGATTTCCCTTTTGGAGTATTTCGGGCCGGCTGACGCGTGGGATGTGAAAGTCCTGGGCACGGATATTTCAAAGAAGGTTTTGCGCGTGGCCAAAAAAGGAGAGTACCCTTTGGAGAAGATCGCTTCTGTTCCTTTTTCTTTGCGTTCGAGGTATTTTGATGGGGGGGCTTGCAAGGCAAAATCTGTGTGCCAGGTGAATCCCTTGCTGCGTGCCCGGGCGTATTTTCGTCAATTCAATTTGATGCAAAGTGTTTTTCCTTTTCACGGACGTTTTGATGTTATTTTTTGCCGCAATGTCATGATTTACTTTGACCGTCCCACGCAGGAGAGCATGATTCGCCGGCTGCTTCCGTATTTGAATGACAACGGGTTTCTTTTTCTGGGGCATTCTGAATCCATTATCGGCATGAACCTCCCTCTCAAAGGAGTGGCCGCATCGGTTTATCAGAAGATCTTTTGAGTTTGATTATTGTTTCTTGGAATTTGGTTGTTTCCGTGAGGATGGACGAATGCCAAAAAAGACAAAGGTTCTCATTGTGGATGATTCCGCCATTGTGCGGCAGGTGCTGAGGGAGGGGTTTTCAGAAGACCCGGATATAGAGGTTGTGGGCACAGCGCCTGATCCGTATGTGGCGCGGGACAAGATTGTCAGGCTGGATCCTGATGTCATCACCCTGGACATTGAAATGGACCGGATAGACGGCATTTCT
>JANQER010000015.1 GCA_028278255.1 Elusimicrobiota bacterium
TGTCTTGTTTGCAGTAAATAGAAATGTTTTTGACTTTTGAATATTTTTCAATCAAAAGTCGGCCGCTGCGCGGCGACACTTCTTGCTGGCGCAGTCGCAAATCTAAAATCAAAAATCAAAATTTTAACAAACCCCTTGACAGAACGGCTTTTTTGGTCTATAAAGTAGTTAGTATTTTATAGAGTCCAATTAATATTAGTCATTATCAACTACATTTACTGAGCTTAAAAAGTAAGCGGATTGTTGAGAGCCAACCTAAGAACCAAAGGCCTTCGCCGGGCACTTTCCCCTATACAAAGCACAGTTGGGAGGCATTATGAGAATTTTTCGTATTTTGGGCGTGGTATTGCTGAGCGCTGCTTTGACCGCTGCTGTGGGAGCAGAGGAATGGGTGGAGGAAGATGAGGCGTTCACCGAAGACACAACTGTCTCAGAGTCCATTGAGTATGAAGAGCCTGAATATGAAAGTGAAGACGAATACACAGAAGCTGAGGATGAGTATGAAGAAATAGATCCTGAGGACGAATTTGTTGAGGGGGATGAGGATGCTTTAGAACTGGAGGAAGATGAGTTAGGCGAAGAACTGGAGGATGAAGAGTTCGTTGAGGGCGATGAAGAAGATTTTGACTTGGAAGATGAGGAAGAGTTAACTGAGGTAGAAGAGATAGAGGAAGTTGATGAAACAGCCAGTGAACCGGCTGAGGAAGTGGAAGAAACAGTGTCGGAGAGTATGGAGGATGAAGTTCAGCCTGTTGCAGACACGCAAGTCACAGGAGAAACTTTGACTTATGGCGTTAGGGAAGGAGACACTTTGTGGGATATCGCCGGTCATTTTTATGAAGATCCTTATCAGTGGAACAAAATATGGGAGGCCAATCAAGGACAGATAAGCGATCCTCATTGGATTTATCCTGATCAACAATTCTTTATTCCGGGGAAAGGCATGGTGGTGCTGAAGCCGGCTGAAGAGGTGGAGCCAGAGATTCAGGAGGAAGAGCCTGTGGTTCAAGAGGAAGTGGCTGAGGAAGAAGTGGTTGAGGAAGAGGTCGTCGAAGAGGTGGCGGCTGAAGAAGAGGAGTATGAGGAAGAGGGTGAAGGCGAAGAGGAAGAGTTTGTTGAAGGGGAAGAAGAGGGGTATGAGGAAGAGGAATATGAAGAAGAAGTCCCGGAAGAACAGCAGGCCGCCAAAAAGAAGAAACCATACCGTCGGATGGCGCCGGTGTCTTTAGGGGATGACACGTTTTTGGCAGGAAAATCATGGGTGGGTGACGGTAAAATAGTACGGGATTACGCCAAAAAGATATTGATTGGGCAGGATGATGTGGTGTATTTGAATATAGGCGCTTCCAATGGCGTGTATCCAAGCATGCGCGGATCGATTTTCCGGAAAGGCCGGGAAGTTTTTGATCCCAGGACCCGTCATTCTTTGGGGCGGGTGGTGAAAAGGGTTGGCACCATTCAGGTGACTGAAATGGTGGGGGATGAAACCGCCACTGCCGTGATTGTGACAAGTTACGAGCCTATCCGTTTGGGCGATATCGTTAAAATGGAAACACAGTAATTAAAAGAAAATTCTAAACCTGATCGTTTGTGTTTTTTTGTTTTGGATTTAGAATTTAGAGTTTAGATTTTGGGTTTAAGGAACCTTATGCGTGGTTTGATTGTTTTCGGCGTTATTATTGGGCTCCTCATTGCTTCATGGAATTATTTGTTTGCCAAAGGCGGGTTGATCAGATATTTAGATGCGCATCCGGACACGATAGGGGCTGCCTTTATGATTTATAATATGGGCAGAGTGCATGACGTGTTCGGGAGGAAAACAAAGGCATTGAGCATGTACCAGCGCATCCTTGATCAGTATCCTGATTCTCGATATGGGATGGAATCTCAGTTTGGGACAGCAAAGTGCTATCAGGATCTTAAAAAATTTAAAGAAGCTTTGGCTGCTTACGAGGAATTGCTTGAGACATATCCGGATACAAAATATGGAAGGTCAGTTAGAAAAAATATAGAAATTTTGAAATCACGGTAGTGATCAGAAATAGTCATTCGTACAAAACCTCTCCTTCTCTCCTTGCGCCTGGAGCACAAAATCATATAAAATTTCTCTTTGACCGGTATACACTAAAAAACAGATTGATATTTTATGGATTTTCCCAGAGAAGAACATTCGGCGCGCATGCTCTTTAACATGATCCCAGGCATGACTCCTGGCCGGTTTCAGAATATATTAAACAAATTTGGTTCAGGCGTGGAGGCGCTTCATGCGCCTTTCTCAGAATGGAAAGTGACAGAGGGTTTTGACCAATTTTTGGCGCAGAAAGCCTATCCGCTTTTATCTGAATGGCTGCCTCGTTTGGGAACAGAAATGAAGCAGCTTGATCAGCTTCACGTACGGGTGGTGATATCTGAGGATTCTGAATTTCCTGAGGGATTGAAGACTATTCCGGAACCGCCGATTGTTCTCTACATCAATGGGCAATTCCAGCCTAAAGACAATTTAGCTGTGTCTCTGGTGGGGACCAGATGGCCAACGGCTTATGGCCGCGCTTCTGCTGAAAGATTGGCCAAAGAATTGTCTCATGCAGGCGTGACTTTGGTGAGCGGCTTGGCCAGAGGGATTGATACGGTTATACATGAAACAGCTCTTAAAAACAAAGGCCGCACCATTGGCATTTTGGGAAGCGGGTTTAAGAATTTTTATCCGCCGGAAAACAAGCCGTTTTTGGAAAGGATGAGTCGTCAAGGCGCTGTGATGACAGAGTTTTCACTGGACACGCCGCCGGATGCAAAAAATTTTCCAAAACGGAACAGGCTCGTGTCAGGTCTTGGTTTGGCAGTGGTTGTTGTGGAGGCGAGCGAACGGAGCGGCGCATTGATCACAGCGCGCCTGGCAGGAGAACAAGGGCGGGATGTGTTTGCCGTGCCTGGCTCTGTTTTTTCCGAGAGAAGCCGCGGGCCGCATGTTCTTTTGAAGCAGGGCGCTCGTTTGGTGGAAAAGGCAGAAGATATCCTGGATGAGATTCAGGTGTTTCGAGATTTGATCGGCGCGCAGCAAGCTTCTCAAGAATCTCGCCAAAGCGTTCTTTCTTTTCAGGAGAAAAATTTATTTGATCGGATTTCTCTTGACCCTGTGGGGATGGATCATTTGGCTGTTGAAGCCGGCTTGTCGGCTGCTTCTGTTTCTGCTTCTTTGTTGCTGCTGGAATTAAAGGGCTTGATCAAAGCATTGCCCGGCAAAAACTATGTGCGCACTGAAAAAAGCATACAAATGAAAACAATATAGGAGAAAATTCTAAGCACGAAATCCTAAATTCTAAATGAAAAAGGTAAACAATTTTAGAATAGAAATAGGCTTAGAAAATTGATTTTTTTTTGAATATTTGAATTTCCAGGGATTTGGCCTTTGTTTGATTATTGTATTTTGGTTATTGGTTATTATTTGGTTATTGTTTCTTGGAATTTGGTTATTTCCGGTTTATCCGGGTTATGATTTAGAGTTTGGGATTTAGAATTTATATTTAAAAATTGAGGGATGGGTGTGATTATGACTAAAGCATTGCTTATCGTTGAATCTCCAACAAAAGAAAGAACAATAGGAAAAATGATTGGGAATGATTTTCTTATTCGGAGCTCCTATGGGCATATCCGTGATCTTCCTTCCAAAGAGCTTGGCGTGGATGTGGAAAAAGGATTTGAACCGGCCTATGTTCTTTTGCCTAAAGCCAAGAAGATTGTTCCGGAGCTCTCTAAGCTGTCAGCCAAAGCAACATCGGTTTTTTTGGCCACAGATTATGACCGGGAAGGAGAATCCATTGCCTGGCATCTCTGCAAAGCTTTGAAACTTGATAAAAAGAAAGCCAAGAGGATCACTTTTCATGAAATCACGCGAGAGGCGATCCAGGAGGCCATGAAACATCCGCGCGATATAGATGAAGATCTTGTGAATGCGCAAATGGCACGGCGGGTGCTGGACCGGCTGGTGGGGTATCGTTTGTCTCCTCTGTTGTGGAAAAAGGTCCGCAGAGGTTTGTCTGCCGGGCGGGTTCAGTCCGTGGCTGTGCGTTTGATCTGCGGCAGGGAAGAAGAGGTCAAAAAATTTAAGCCTGAAGAATACTGGCGTTTAACTGCTTTTTTGGAAAAAGAAGGCAAGGTGTTCCCGGCCGGTCTTGTCAGCGATGGGAAAAACAAATTTGATAAATTTGCTTTCCGGTCCGGACAGGCATTGGATCTGGTCCTGAAGAAACTGGCGGACTCTCCTCATGGGTTCACTGTGCGGTCAGTTGATCCCAAAGAACGAAAACGTTCCCCAGCGCCGCCTTTTACAACCGCCACTCTTCAACAAGATGCCTCCAGGCGTTTGCATTTTTCGTCTTCACGCACAATGATTGTGGCGCAGCAGCTGTATGAAGGGATTGAGGTGTCTCCCGGGGAAGGGCCTGAAGGATTGATCACCTATATGCGCACAGATTCAGTGAATGTGGCCAAAGAAGCCCAAGCCCAGGCCGTTTCATGGGTGAGCAGTCAATATGGCAAGGATCATTTGCCGCATAAGCCGCGTATCTACAAAACAAAAAGCAAAGGGGCTCAAGAGGCGCATGAGGCCATCCGCCCCACAAAACCATCGCGGACCCCTGAATCCATCCGCAAGTTTTTGCAGCCAGAGCAATTCAAACTTTATGAACTGATTTGGCAGAGATTCATGGCCAGTCAGATGACAGAAGCCCTTTATGACACATTGGCGGTTGATATTGAGTCTGCGGGGTATTTTTTCCGGGCCAACGGGCATGCTTTAAAATTTCCCGGTTTTCTGGC
This sequence comes from Elusimicrobiota bacterium, assembly GCA_028278255.1. Lineage (GTDB taxonomy): Bacteria > Elusimicrobiota > Elusimicrobia > FEN-1173 > FEN-1173 > JANQER01. The sequence continues at coordinate 4,816 of JANQER010000015.1, forward strand.
TGTATACGGAGAAGTGGTTGATGAAGACGCCAAAAAAGAAGAAAAAGAGGAAAATGAAACCAAAACTCTGCCGTCTATGTCAGTGGGAGATGTTTTGAATCTGAAGGAGCTGAAGCCGGAGCAGCATTTCACTGAACCGCCTCCTCGTTTTAACGAGGCCAGTCTTGTGAAAACCCTGGAAGAGCATGGCATCGGGCGTCCTTCCACTTATGCGCCCATTATTCATACCATTGTTGAACGCGGGTATGTGCGGTTGGAGGACCGCCGCTTTTTCCCGACGGATTTAGGGCGCGTGGTGGACCAACAATTGGTTGTTCATTTCCCTGAAATTGTTGATGTGGGCTTTACCGCCAAGATAGAAGAAAAATTAGATGACATTGCTTCTTCGGATGAAGATTGGAAAAAAGTCGTGAGCAGCTTGTACACGCCGTTTGTGCGGGACCTTGATCGTGCTGAGAAAAAAATGGAGAGAATACAGATCAAGCCGATTGAAACAGAAGAAATATGCCCAAAATGCAAATCACAGATGAATATAAGGGAAAACCGTTTTGGCAAATATCTGGCATGCGCTTCTTATCCGGACTGCAAGACCACCTTTCCTTTGGATAGAAATGGTCAAAAAATTGTTCCGCAGCCCACCTCTGAGAAATGTCCCAATTGCGGAAAAGACATGGTGATGAAGTCACGCGGCCGTATCCGGTTTTTGGCTTGCACGGGCTATCCTGAATGTAAAACCACGTTTTCAGTGGATAAGGACGGGAATAAGATTATTCGTCCCAAGCCGGAAATGACAGATGAGAAATGTCAAAAATGCGGGAAACCTATGCTCAAGCGCGTGGGCAAGCGCGGACCGTTTTTGGCTTGTTCAGGATTCCCGCGCTGCCGGAATATAAAACCTTTTAAAGAAAAGGGTGAATAATGCTGGCGGGCTTGTGAGCAGCAGAAAAATAAGTCATTCCTGATTCTGTTATTGTCCCTGTGTCTGCATGCCCAGAACCTGGTATCCATGATCATGAAAATATTTGCATAGGCCCATGATTTTGGAATGAGGATCACTGATTTTCGCAGCCACATTCTCTACTTTTGCCAATTCTCCTTTATCCAGCCATACGCCATGACAGTCAGGGCAGCGGTCTACGTGAAGATCTTTTGTGTCATGGAAAAGAAATTCTTCCAGTTTGGTCTCGCATGTCGGGCATGCCCATTCTGTTTTTTGGGCGTCTTGGGCCATTTTTTCCAGGGACAGTTCTTCTTTGGTCAGTTCAACCATAAAAGGCAATTCGTCCTTGTCAAACCAAATGCCTTTGCAAGATGAACAGAAGTCAATATCAATTCCTTCTATTTTCATTTCATTGGTTTTTTCTACGCATTTTGGACATTTCATATAAACCTTCCTTTGGGAGGATGTGTTTGATTCCTCGAATGGATCAGTTTGACCTCTCAATTCAGTTTAATCTATTTCAGTTGGTGTGTAAATTATAAAAAGAAAGGAAGTTTGTAATGCGTGTCACATCGGCCAAATAGGCCGCTTTTTTTTTGACGAACCCTGAATTTGCAATTCTGGTTTATCCGAACGTGGAATTTGTATAATTTTGTATCAGGCATTGGCTGGATTAAGGAGTGTGCCATGGGATGGATTCTTGTTGTCTGTGCAGCCGTGGGTTTTGTTGTTTTGTTGAGGTATCTGAAGAAGAAAGAATTGGAATTGGACGCCAGAATTCAAGAGCGATTTGCAGGAAAAAATATTAGGTTGATGGATAAATACGCTCTTTTTATGGCGCAGGAATCCGATGGGTATTCGCATGTGCGGGGGGCCGGCACTTTGGTGCTTTCGGATGAGGAGCTTTTTTATGAAAGACAAATTGGGCACAAGGTTGTTTCAATCCCTTTGAACCGTATTGTGCAGGTGGGTGAGACACGCCGGTTGGCTGGGCAGTCAACTGGTCGGCGTATGCTGAAGATTGATTTTAGAACGCCAGAGGGGGAAGAAGATGCTGTGGGGTGGCGTGTGAAAGAACTCAATCGGTGGAAGGAAGAAATCCAAAAGGGAGTGGACTCTGTTTTATGAGTCACCAAGAGACTTTACGCGAAAAATGGATGTGGAACAGGGAGATGTCCCAATGCTGGGGCAATGGGTTTATCACGATTGGCATTGTGATGGCCATAGGGCTCTATCCTTTCATTGGTTTGTATTCTCTTTTTTTTCTTGCACTTTGTTTTTTGGGTTTTTTGTGGGGTTTCACATACGGCATTGTGGATAGAAAGGTAAAGGCCCAGTGGGATTCACTTGCGGCCCAAGGCGGTGAAAGGGCTGAAAGTTTAATTGTGAATGGGGCGGTTGAGTCTCCTGGTGTGGCGGTTTTGAAGGAGAAAGAACTTGTTCTGTCTCCAATTGTGGGGAACCGGCTGACTCTTCTTCTCAGTGAGATGACGTTTGTTCGTGAGGTTGTGTTTTTAAATGGAAGGAAGCTGGTCGGGAAAAGACGTTTTGTGATTGAAACAGCGGATTCTCGCCGGATTGGTTTTGCTGTGCCTGAGTCAGTGGGATCTCGTTGGGTGTCCAAGCTTGTTTTACGGAAGGAACCGTCTGTCTCAATTGACACAAGTCAACCGATTTATGAGTCCGGAGCGCGCTGGTGGAACAAGAAAAAAGTGTACCGTATTTATGCTGACCGCATTGAACTGGACTGCCGCATGCTTGTTCGAAAAACGTTTGTGATTCGCTCTTTAGAGATTATTGATATCTGGACAAGCCAGCCAACAACTCTTCGTGACATTCCGCGTATCGGCGGCTTATGGCATGCGTGGTCAGGCTTAAAGCTTGACTTGGCGGATTTGTTTAAGCATGTGGGCCTTCACTGCAGCCGGACCGGGCATTTTAAGTCTTTTTTCTTTGTCCCGGACGACCCGGACGCCTTTGTGGATGTGGTTAACAAAAAACTATTGCTGAAGTGAGCGGCTCTTGCAGGGCACGAACTCTTCTGGGTAAACAAAAAAGGCAGAAACCAAATGGTTTCTGCCTTTTTTCAAATGGTGACCCCAACGGGAATACGGCCTTGAAAGGGCGCCAGAAGAAATACCCAAAAGACCCAATAAAAGCCATTTATCGACGAAAAATAAGTTAAAGTTAAATCACCCTTTTTGTGTTATTTTTTATGGGGTTTCATCACATTTTTAGCACAGTAGAATTATTTTTTATATCAATTGATAATTTTTATATGTATAATTAATTAATCCAAAATAGCACTATTGACACCTGTATAAATAATTCCCTATACTATTTCCAGGAGGTGCAAAATGAGACCAACTGGAAAATCAAAAGATCTTTACAAACGCCGCGTTCAAGCCGTCAAACTTCTGAAAAAAGGAAAACGTCCCGTGGACGTTGCCCGCCAACTTGGTGTTGAGCG
>JANQER010000079.1 GCA_028278255.1 Elusimicrobiota bacterium
GACAGACAGAAAATTCAACTTCAACCCAGGCCCATCCACGCTGCCCTTAAATGTTCTTAAGGAACTACAAAACAATATAGTGGAATGGAATCAAACAGGCATGTCTATTATTGAAGTCTCGCACAGAAGCAAAGACTACATGGCCATGCAGGAAGAGACAAAGAAACTCATACAAGATCTTTACGCTGTGCCGGATTCTTATGACATTCTCTTTCTCCAAGGCGGGGCCAGTCTTCAATTTGCCATGCTTCCCATGAATTTTATGCAAGGCGGTATTGCTGACTATATCAATACAGGCGCATGGGCCAAAAAAGCCATAAAAGAAGCCAAACTCTATGGACAAGTCAATATAGCTGCCACAACAGAAAAAGACAATTTTTCCCGTTTGCCGGCAGCTGATAACATCAAATTGTCAGACAACCCAAAATACGTGCACCTCACCACCAACAACACCATTTATGGCACCCAATGGCACACTTTGCCTGATACAGGCGCCCGCAAATTAACAGCAGACATGTCTTCAGACATTATGAGCCGCCCCATGGATGTCAGCCAATTCGACCTGATCTATGCAGGGGCACAAAAAAATCTTGGCCCCTCTGGCGTCACAGTGGTGATTATCCGCAAAGCCTGGATGGAGCAAGCCAGACAAGATATTCCCGCCATCATGCAGTACAAAACACACAGTGACGGGCAATCTCTTTACAACACCCCACCCACTTTTCAGGTTTTTGCACTGAACCTGGTTTTAAAGGAATACCAAAAAATGGGCGGGCTTAAAAAAATAGAGGCCCAGAACAAAGGAAAAGCCGATCTCCTTTACCAGGCCATAGACAAGCAGGCGGATTTCTACAAAGGCACAGTGACCCACAAGCCGGACCGGTCATGGATGAATGCCACTTTTCGACTGCCTTCGGAAGAGCTTGAAGCTGCGTTTATCAAACAAGCTGCAGCCCAGGGCCTGCATGGGCTTAAAGGACACAGAAGTCTGGGCGGCATCCGCGTGTCCATGTACAATGCCATGCCTGTGCAAGGCATTGAAAAACTCACGCAATTCATGTCCTCCTTTTGCGAAAAAAGCAAAAATTCCGTCAGTGCGTGATTTTTACCTCTTGTCTTTTTCTATAGATATAGTATTATGTGTAACCCCGCAGACGCAGAGGGCCACTATGTCTTAAGGAGAAAAAAATGCCGAATGCTTTAGCCAAAGAATTGAACAATACGATTCAACAGAAAAACCCAGCTGTTTTTAACATGTTGTCCACTTTGGGACAGGAACTCTATTTTCCCAAAGGCATCCTGACCCAAACAGCTGAGGCCAAACAAAAAGCCAAAAAATACAATGCCACCATTGGCATTGCCAAAGAAAAAGGCGTGCCCATGCATTTGCCTTCTATTATGTCGCAAATCCCAGGCACCAGCCCTGACGAAGCCCTCAATTATGCGCCTTCACCCGGGCATGCGGGCTTGCGCCAGGAATGGAAAAAAATGATGGGCGAAAAGAACCCAAGTCTTAAAGGCAAAGAATTCAGCCTGCCTTTGGTGACCTGCGGTATTACGCATGGCTTAAGCCTGGTCAGCGACATGTTTGTGAACCCCGGAGACACTGTCATGGTGCCTGATCAATTGTG
>JANQER010000095.1 GCA_028278255.1 Elusimicrobiota bacterium
GGGTCTTCCCGATTTTGTGTGGGTCAAAAAGACCCCTTTTAAGACGATAAAAGCTCTTTGAAAACTTGACACATTTAAGACGAATGAGTAATGTTTTGTCTATGAAAACAAAAAGCACACTCAATAGTCTTTACAGCTTCGCCGGATTCCGAGCTGTTGTTAGGCTTAAGGGGATCTTAGGAGATCCTCAAGCCCGGATAATTCGATTGAAGCGGCGTCAAAAAAAACGGTTTGTTCTGCCTGTGGCACCGTTCGAACCGGTCGTTATGATTCCAAAATCCACCGAGTGCGGGACATGGCCTGCGCTGGCACCCGCATATGCCTGGAATTTGACTATTGGCGACTTTATTGCCGATATTGCCAAGCCGTGAAAAAAGAAACCTTGTCATGGCTGGCCGCCGGCGGCCGATTTACAAAACGATTTGAACATGATATTGGCCGCCAGTGCCAAGAGATGTCCCTATCGCGGGTTGCTGACATTCATCATTTGCATTGGGACCAAGTCCGGCGCATGGAGATGACTTACATGCGTGATCTTATGGCCAAGCATCCGCCTTCAAAACGACTCAGGGCCATTGGGATCGATGATGTCTCTATCAAAAAAGGGCACAGTTACGCCATTGTTGTGGCAGACATGGATCAGCAACGTCCCATCTGGCTGGGGGGTGATGGCCGTGCCATAGAAAATATGAATGCTTTCTATGCAGACATGGGTCCTCAACGCTGTCGCCGGATTCGCTTGGTCGTCATGGATATGTGGAAACCATTTCGGATTTCCGCTAAATGCCATGTGCCTCAAGCACGCATTATTTTTGACAAGTTTCATGTGCTGCGGCACTTGTCTGAAGCACTGGACCTGACCCGGCGCCATGAATACAAACGAGTCAATGAGAAAGAACGACGATTTATCAAAGGCCAACGTTACACTCTGCTATCGCATCGAGAAAATTTGGATGCAAAAGGCAGACGCTCTTTAAATCTTTTGTTAAAGGCTAATCGGCGGCTTCACAAAGCCTATTTGCTTAAGGAAACCTTTGGCCAACTTTGGGATTACAATAATCCCACCTGGGCCAGGAAATTTTTTGAAAACTGGAAGGCCCAATTAAAGTGGCAACGCTTGAAGCCTTTTGAGAAATTTTCCGCCATGATTGAGCGTCATTGGGATGGCGTTGTCAGCTATTGCCATCCTGATAATAAAGTGTCACTTGGTTTCATGGAAGGCCTCAATAATAAAATTCGTGTTATTCAGCGCCGTGCCTATGGCATCAAAGATCAGAATTATTTGAAACTTAAAGTCTTAACATCTTTCATTAAAGATGATTCAAAACGTTAAAAGGGACCCACACTAATTCGGGTACACCCGGTTTTTAGAATTTGGTTTTGGTGATTGTCTCTTGGTTATTGATTATTGTTTGTATCTTGTTTCTTGGTTATTGGGATTTTATTTTTGGTTCTTCCGGGTGAGATGTTTTTGTTGTTTGATGGCGATTTGTTTCATGGGGTCAACCATTTCTTTTGGGCCCTTGCGCCATTTAAGACGGCTTTTGACCTTGAATCCTGTCCGCTTAATATAAATGTCATCCGAAGTGCCTGCGGTTTTGTCATGTCCTTTGGACAAGATGATGTACCCATTGGCATGAGACGAAAAGAAATAAGGTTCTTCCCAATAATCATGGAAGTCTTTTCTGCCTGACGTAAAATCAAATTCATTTTTTAAATACCTGACAATATTTTTCGGGGGCGCGCCGTAAATATCCCAGAATTGCACTGTTTTTTTGTCAAATTGTATGATTTCCGCAGAGACCATGGTTTCTTTGGCTTTTTGGATGACAGACTTGGCTGCGGTAATGGCTTCGTCATAAAACAGGGTGAGCGCAGTCACGGTCATGCCGGCTGTGATGATTTTGGTGAGTGCTGCTGAAGTCATAGAAACCTCCTATAAATTCCAAGGGTAATGTCAAAAATAAAACTTTTTTTCGCGCAGAAACGCAGAAGATCTTTTTGTGGCAAAACCAAAAAGCCGCGCTTCGCGCCCCGCTCATTTTCGCGCAGAGGCGCAGAGAACGCAGAGAAAACAATAATTTCAATTGCCGTTTTTTTTTTAAATTTTTGTTGATTTTTTGTTGCATGGTTAAGTTATCGGAAAGACCAGGAAAAAACTAAAGATCTCTGCGCACCGCCGATAATCTTCAGTAAAGGAGGGCGAGTTTATGGAAACAATGGAATTGTCGGAAGAAGTTTTGGAAGGTTTTCGGGAAGTAGGCAATATCGGGTCTGGGTGCGCGGCAGCGCGTTTGTCTCATTTGATTAACCGGCCCTGTGTGATTGATTTGCCGCAGGTGGGCCGTATGGCGCATGTGGCGCCGGACAAGCTGGTGTCAGAAGATTGTGTGGCGGTCACTCTTCATGTCAAAATAATGGGGGACATTCCGTCTTTGATGTGCGTGGTGGCGGAAAAGCAGCATGCGCATACAGTGGTGGATTATATTACAAAATTGTCGCCCTCAGATCCTTCTTTGGATTTTTCTTTTACTTCGCAGTTCGCTTTGAAGCAAATGGGCGAGGTATTGACAAAAGCTTTTTCTGACTCTGTGTCTAAGTTTTTAATGACCAGTACCAAATATGCCATGCCGCAGATTATTATTGATAAATGGTCAACAGCTCTGTCCTCTT
>JANQER010000123.1 GCA_028278255.1 Elusimicrobiota bacterium
ACCCCTTCCGCGCCGTCTCCTATGCCTGCTCCACGGAAGACAGCATCTACCTCTCAGACACCCACGCCAGCGGCACAGTACAATACACCCACACACTCCTCAGCACACACAAACTCAACAGATTCCAATTCTCCTCTCTGTACCAAGACTCCTTCAAAAATGCCGGCGGCTCACTGGTTGCCTGGGAAGAAGACGTCGGCAACTTCTCCTGCACCACCAAATTCGTCGACATCAACGACATCCCCTTCAAAATCGTCACCTGTCTCAGAGCGTACAAAAAACTCCCGCAACTCTATGACTTCCAGCTCCGCGCCGCCACACTCCACAACAACCACCAAGGCATCATCACGCACCTCACCCTCTCCGGAGTCAGCGCACAAAACGCCACACTCTTCACCAAACAATACCTGGAGTCCATCCAATGGAAAAAATAATCTACCTGGAAATCCTCAACCGCCGAGACCGCGTCACCAACAGAATCAAACTCACCCAATTCCCAGCCACAGTGGGCCGCGCATACACCAACGACGTCATCATAGACGACCCCTTCATCTCCCCCAACCACGTACAAATCAACCTCACGCCGGAAGGCAGCTTCACACTCCGCGACCTTGACACACAAAACGGCACCTATATACGCAAAACACACGAACGCATCCAAGAACACGCGCCAGCACACAACACCTCTTACCGCATAGGACAAACAAACATCCGATTTCGCACGCCAGACTACCCTGTACCGCCCACGCAAGAATCACAAGAAACCTTTGGCGGCTGGCGCCAAAAAATCAACACCATCCGCGCCGCACTCCTCTCCTTCTTTGCCTTATACGCCCTCACCCTCCTTGAAAGCATCTTCATTGCCGAATACAAAGAACTCAACGCCGCCAAAACCGGCATCATGGCCATAGGGCTCTTCTTTGTCCAAACCATCCTCTTCTCCATCTACGCAGGCATCTTCTCAGCTTTCAGCCGCCAAAACCTAGGCCGGTACTACTTCTGGGGACACATCACCAGAATCTGCCTGGGGCTCCTCATCATTGACCTCTTCTCAACCATCACCCAAATCCTCGCCTACGCTCTGGCGCTCGAACACCTCCTCAAATACCTCCTCTTTCCCGGCGTACTGGCCATGGTCTTCTACATCTTGTATGAAAACATCCGCCTCTGCACCCGTGTTGCGCCGCGCAAACTCTCCTTCATTATCGGCACAGGCGGCATTGTCACCATGACCATACTCAGCCTTCTCATCTACTGGCACTCAAAAAACTTCACCCCATACCCCTCCTTCTCAGCCGCGCTCTACCCGCCGGCTTTCCGATGGACAAAAGGCAGCGCGCTCGACGACTACCTCGACCGCCTCCCCCGCGTCCAAAAAACAGCCGACACCCTCGCCCAAGAAAAATAAAACCCCATTGTAATATCACAAACGATATCTTATACTAACCTCACCACAAATCGTGTAAGAAAGGAAAAAGGAAAAACGGAATTCAGGGCTTTATACACACACATTTATTATTCCCCCCGCACCCTTTTTTCCCTTTTGTTTTTTATTTTGGATTTATTAGACATAAAGATCAACAAACAAGGGAGGCCTCATGAAAAAAGCAATATTACTCACCGTGGGATTATTTCTGGTAATCGCAATGCCATTACGCGCCGAATGGACAGCGGAAGACTACAAAGCATACGACGCAGCCAAAAAAGCCGCTGACACACTCACCGCAGAAGGCAAACTCACAGAAGCCGGCGAAGAATACAAAAAAGCCGTGGCGCTCGCAGAAAAATGCGAAGTCACCAAATCAGTTGTCTGGCAGCTCAACAATGCCGCGTACATGTACATCAAAGCCTTCATGACGGCTGTTGACTACCAACCCAAAATCGACAAAATGTCGGCCATGAAACCAAGCAGCGAAAAAATGGCCTTCCAAAAAGAAACCGCACAACTGTTTGACGCCAACAAAAACCTACTTGAAGAAGCAGAAACCCTGCTCAAAAAAGCCCAAGGCTTGGGGCCGGATGAAAGACAAACTGTCAAAATCGGCAGCAATGTCGCCTATATTGACTGGGTGTTGGACTTCACCAAAAACAACCTCCCGGAAGCAGAAGCAGCGCCTGCGCCTGAGGCACAACAACCAGCGCAACAATAATTAACAAACTATCCGCCTTGCAGGAGCGCACAATTGTGCGCTCCTGCAAGACCATGACAAAACAATGGCTGAGCAGCTCAACGAGCGCCAACAAAAAGCAGTCCAATCAACGCACACGCACACCCTCATCGCTGCCGGCCCCGGCACAGGAAAAACCCGTGTCCTCACGCACCGCATCGCGCACCTCATTCGACACAAAAACACATCACCATCCCACATCCTGGCCGTCACTTTCACACGCAGCGCAGCCAAAGAAATCAAAGACCGCCTCGCCGCACAATTCCCGCCTGACACAACAGCCCCGCTCTGGACAGACACCTTCCATGCCATAGCCCTGCGCTTATTACGAGAAAACCAATATCCTTTCTCCCCTTTAAACATCATAGATGAAGAACAAAAAATAAAAATTCTCCAAAACCTCATCCCCAAAAAACAAATGCCTGAATTTCTTGACACACTCAAACAACAAAAACAACGCTTACAAATCCCCACAGACACCCTGTCCACGTCCTATCAAAAAACCCTCACCGGCCAAAACATTCTGGATTTTGATGACCTCTTTATACAGACACAGCAAATGTTCATTGACAAACCTGAAACCCTAAAATCCGTCACAAAAAAATTCCAACACATCCTCATTGACGAATTCCAAGACACCAGTTATGCCCAATACCAATTCATGAAAGCCATCTCTGTTCACAACCTCTGCGTCATTGGCGACCCTGACCAATCCATCTATGGATTCACCAACCAAACTTTCAAACCATTCGAACAATACAAAAAAGACTACCCGCAACACCAAATCCACCAACTCACTAAAAACCACCGATCAAAAGGCACAATCATCGAAGCCGCCAAACAAATCATCAACAAAAACCAAGCCCAACTCCCCCGCACACTCCTGGCCCAGCTCGAAAAAGGCTTCCCCATACAAATCGACTCACACCAAACCGACACACAAGAAGCCGAAATGATTGTCCGCCGCATAGAAAGCCTGTTGGGCGGAACCAGTTCATACACCATCAACACCCAATGGGCACAAAAAGAAACAGATCCCCAAACATACAGTCTGCAGGACATAGCCATCCTATATAGGTACAATGCCCAAGCCAGACCCATAGAAAAAATCCTAGAACGCGCCGGCCTCCCGTACATGACCCATAGCAAAAAACCAAAACAAGACGGCCAAATCATCCCCCCGGCACAAGAACGAGAAGACCACCAAACCAACGACCCCACCCTGCCAAGCGAACGCATCACGCTCATGACACTCCACCGGGCCAAAGGCCTAGAATTCCCGGTCGTCTTCATTGCTGGCTGCGAACAAAACATCCTCCCCTCAGACACAGCTGATCCCGAAGAAGAGCGCCGCCTCTTCTATGTCGGCATCACCCGCGCCAAAAACAGACTCTTCCTCTCCTATGCCCAAAAACGGCTCCTCTTTGGCCAAACCCACAAAAACAACGCCTCCCCTTATCTATCAGACATAGAAAAAACCCTATACCAAATCCAACAAAACCTCCCTCCGCCCAAAAAACCACCCAAACCAATTCAAAAAACCTTGTTTGAATGAATTATTATTTAAATACAATGTTTCTGTAGGGGCCGACGGCTGTCGGCCCGATCAGATGAAATCAAATATGATTTATTCAAATTATTGATATTGATTAACCATCATTCATCAAAAATATTTAAATTGATTGATTTTTGACTGCACGGGCGGCCGGCCAGCCGCCCCTACGACGACTTCTTTAATCATTCGTTCCTTTAACCAACAAAACACAAAAAACCCTTGACAAAACCTCCATACCATTGTATGGTATACATATGAACAAACCACTCACCAAGCGTCAAAAAAACGTATTAAGCTACATCACCAAACAAATCCAACAAAAAGGCATCCCCCCGACCATCCGGGAAATCGGCGCACACTTCTCCCTCTCTATCGGCGCCATCCAAGACCACCTCAAAAACCTCGAAAAAAAAGGCGTGCTCAAAAAAACAAAAGAACGCGCCCGCGCCCTCATGGTCTCAGTCAAAAAAGACATCAACGAAAAAATCCGCCTCCCCATACTGGGCAGCGTCAAAGCCGGCATCCCCATAGAAGCCATCTCCAATGTGGAAGACTACTTATCCGTGGACGAAGCCATAGCCAAACAAGCCAACTTTGTCCTGCGCGTCAAAGGCGACAGCATGGAACCGGAACTCCACGAAAACGACATGGTCCTTGTCAAAATCACAGAAACCGCCAGAAATGGCGACGTGGTCGTGGCCTACACCCAAGACCACGAAGCCACGGTCAAAAAATTCCGCAGCAACGGCCGCCAAATCTACCTAGAAGCCTCCAACCCCGAATACCCCCCCATCAAAAAAGACTTCAGCATAGCCGGCAAAGTCACCAGCCTCATCAGAACCTACTTCTAGCATGCGGACAAAACCAACACCAATAAACATCCACCACTACATATACATCATCCAAAGAAACAAAGAGAGATTTCCAGAAGACTTCATGTTCCAACTAACAAACAAAGAATGGCAAAACTTGAAATGCCAAACTGGCATTTCAAAATGGGGTGGTGACAGACGCGCCCTTCCCTATGTATTCACAGAACAAGGCGTCTCCATGGTGCGCCATATAACGAACCAAAGAAATTGACAGTAGAACTGTCTGGAGTTCAAGGAAATACTCCAAGGTGACCCAACCAACCTGAGACCGAAAGATCAAAAGGGACAAGAGCATGTTGGGAAAGCAGCAGGTAACAGAAGACGTGTATGAAACAGTGCTGCAACACCTGAATGATATGATTAAAGCTAAACTGCCTGAACCCTAATACCCAGTGGTGAAAACGCCCACCCATTGACACCACGTCTATAGTCAATGCGATTAGAAATGACAGGGGAGCATGGTACCTGTCATAATCCTCGTCTGATCGACGATGAACAATGAGTTCATTTAAGGGGATGAATAGGGAATCTAAGTCATTCTAGAACGTTTCAAGGTTACGGAACATGGGATTACCTAAAGGGCGAAAGTCCCAAGGTAACGCAGTTTCCATAGTAGTCGTAGAGTAGCGATCTACCAGGGAGAGCGGGAAAGCCGCTCACAGGGCGAAGGGAAACAGATGGTTGGATGTTAAGAACCGAAAGGTACGCGAGATGCGAAATGCCGAAACGGTCATAAACATCATACGAGAAAGAGGCCAGAGAGGGCTACCGTTGGAAAGGATGTATCGACTACTTTACTGTCGAGAATTCTACTTACGGGCATATGCAAAATTGTACCGAAACGAAGGAGCCATGACCAAAGGCGTCACGGAAGAGACAGCAGATAAAATGTCTCTGGGAAAAATAGATGCCATTATCGAAGCCTTACGGTTCGAACGGTATCAATGGTCGCCAGTCAGAAGGATCCATATCCCAAAGAAGGATGGTCGAAAACGACCTCTGGGTATGCCGACGTGGAGCGATAAACTTTTACAAGAAATTATTCGCGTCCTATTGGAAGCCTATTATGAACCGCAATTCAGTTCGCGTTCACATGGATTCAGAGCCAATCGAGGCTGCCATACGGCCTTGCAAGAAACTCGAATTCTGGGAAAAGGAACAACATGGTTCATAGAAGGAGACCTATCGGCTTGTTTTGATAAGATCAACCATCATATACTGATGGAGATTCTTAGCGAACGAATCCATGATGGACGTTTTCTTAGACTCATTGAGAACCTTCTAAAAACAGGATATCTAGAAAACTGGACGTTCGGACAAACCTACAGTGGAGTTCCCCAGGGGGGCATAATAAGCCCGATCCTGATGAACATAGTCCTAAATCAGCTGGATCAACAAGTCGAGACAAAACTTATTCCTCAATATACACGGGGACACCGCAGGAAAAAGAGGATATGACGGAAGTCAAAAGCATACGTCAACAACTCCAAACCATGCCAACCCAGGATATGAGAGATGAGAATTACCGACGGCTATGGTATATAAGATATGCAGATGATTTTCTGCTAGGAGTAATTGGCCCGAAAAACGATGCTATAGAGATCAAAGAGGAGTTGTCTCGATATTTAAGAGAAAAACTCAAACTTGATCTTAATGTCAAGAAAACGCTCATTACACATGCACGCAATGAGAAAGCTAAATTTCTTGGCTATGAAGTGCATACGCTCCAATGTGACACAAAACGAAACACACGGGGGCGTTCCATTAATGGACGGATAGGACTTCGGGTTCCAAGACATGTAATAAAAGAGGGTAGTCAAAAATACATGTGTAAAGGAAAACCGATTCATCTAATGCAGAGAACAAATGACAACTGTTATAATATCATTGCCCAATATCAGACAGAATATGCGGGAATAGCACAGTATTATCGACTGGCATATAACAGGTATTCGCTAAACCAGCTCAAATGGGTCATGCAACAATCCCTGGTTAAGACGCTGGCTTGCAAATACAGAACGTCATGTGCAAAAATCTATCAACGGTTTGGCACAGTGATCGCAACACCGCAAGGGACTTACAAGGTTCTCCAAGCAGTCATAGACCGAGGACCAAGGAAGAAACCTATGGAAGCTCACTTTGGTGGGATTTCATTAAGGTGGAACACACAAGCACCCATAAAAGAAAAGAAACGTTACTTCTGGGATGGGCGTAGTGAGCTTGTGGATAGGCTCCTTGCAAGAACCTGTGAACTATGTGGTAGCAGACGGGATATTGAGGTTCATCATATCCGTAAGCTATCCGACCTTAACCGTAATGGTAGAGACATTCACGTAAGATGGGCGGCAATTATGAACGCCCGAAAACGGAAGACGCTCATTGTCTGTGAAAGTTGCCATAATTATATTCATGGCGACAAATCAGTGGCCTGTAACACGTTATCAACTATTGGAGAGCCGTGTGACAAGGAAACGGTCATGCACGGTTCGGAGGGGAGTCATTAGAAAAGTGCTTATTATACATAATCAACTCGCTAATGACTTACCCTACCTGTCCAGTGTGCTTCATAGTCGTCGCGCCATCCAAGTCAACATTGCCATCATGCGCACATTTGTCCATCTGCGCAGACTCATTGCCGCAGACAAAGACCTGGCCAAAATCGTTCTGGAACACGAACGCAAAATACAAGGACTCACCACTGATGTCCAAAGCATCTATGACGTCATCCAGCGCCTCACTGACGGACCGTCTCCCATTAAAAAGATCGGCTTCCAAAACAAAAACGTGTAAGAAAGAAAAAAGGGGAGAACGGGATGACACAAAACGCCATTCTCAAGCGTCCAAATGACAGATGCATCCAATGACTTTTATACGGAGGATTTATGAAAAAAACATATGCCATGGCCTTTGCTGTCCTGTTTCTACTACAACACACATTGCCCGCAAACGTACAAGCAAACGAAAACAGCCAAGAACGAAAATTCACCCAAAAACGCATCAAATTCATATCCAAAAAACTGGCCTTAACCGAAGAACAAAAAATCGCTCTCAAAGCCATCTATCAAGAACAACAAAATGACATGGAAAAACTCAAAAAAGAATATGCCCAAAAAAGAAAAGCCATACGAGACGCCAACAACAAAAAAATAACAGCCATGCTCACACCGGAACAACAAAAAAAATATGAAGAAATAAAAAACAAAATGCCCCGCCAAAACCAGCAACAACGCATGAGAAAAGGCATGGGCCGCGGCGGCGGCA
>JANQER010000133.1 GCA_028278255.1 Elusimicrobiota bacterium
CTCCCCGTCTCCCCATCCCCCCCTCTCCTCTGGAAGAAATATACACAGCTTTGGTTGTTGGCACGCGAGACTACATACAAAAAAACGGATTCCAAAAAGCAGTGATTGGCCTTTCAGGAGGCATTGATTCCTCATTAACAGCCTGCCTGGCCGTTGACGCCTTGGGACAAAAGAATGTGGTGGGTGTGACCATGCCTTCCCGGTTCAATACAGCGGCCACACGCACAGATGCTGAACGCCTGGCCGGCAATCTCGGCATAGAATTCCATCATATTCCTATTGAAAATATTGTGGCTGAATTCACCAAATCCCTGAGCCCTCTCTTCAGCGGACTCCCCAGCAACATTGCAGAAGAAAATTTGCAAGCGCGCGTGCGTGGCACACTCCTTATGGCCCTGTCCAACAAGTTTGGCTGGCTGGTGCTCACCACTGGCAACAAATCAGAAACATCCGTTGGATACTGCACCTTATACGGCGACACAGCCGGCGGACTGGCTGTCTTAAAAGACATCTCCAAACAACAGGTTTATGCCTTGAGCCAATGGCGCAACCAAAAAGACAATGCCCCTCTTATCCCCAAAAGCGTATTGATTCGCCCGCCCACGGCAGAACTCCGTCCCAACCAAAAAGACCAGGACAGTTTGCCATCTTATGGCATATTAGATAAAATTATCAATCTTTACGTTGAACAAAACAAATCTCTGTCTGAACTCACAATGACTGGCATCAAAAAAAACACAGCCAAAAAAATTATGCGGCTGATTGACGCCAGTGAACACAAACGCAGACAAGCGCCGCCGGGAATCAAAATTTCCCCCCGCGCTTTCGGACGAGACCGCCGTATGCCGATCACCAATGCTTTCGGCAAAGAGCAATCCCTTCCGACAAACAGGGACCATACTTTAGCAGCATGGAGGGCATAGGGCAAAGAGAAGATGGTAATCACTGGTGTCCGGTTAAAAAGGTTTTTGGGGGTTTCCCTCTTTCTGCTCTGCGTCCTTGGAGTCTCTGACGATTTCCAAGGGTAGAAAAGAGGGAGCACTTTCAAAACGCCAGAGGCTGAAAGCACGCATAGCAGAAAGGGAGATTTTGAAGCCAAGATTTACCGTCTAAAAATCCCTCTGCTTCCCGACCGCGTTAGTGGAAGTGTCGCGTGGGAGCGACCCCTTTTGTCAAAGGGGGAATACCCTAAACCAAACACAACCAACAGCAATGCGTGTCTCTTTGGCCTGTCTGTCGACGATCAATGTCAATTTTAACCGGACACCAGAAGATGGCAATATTAAAACCTAATCCCAATGCGGTTTAGATAAGCTGGATTTTTGTAATTGCCCCATTTATGGGGCGCTTTTAATGCATTTATTTGCCTTAAAGAGCCCGATAAATCGGGCAA
>JANQER010000137.1 GCA_028278255.1 Elusimicrobiota bacterium
AAAAAAGGCAATGTCAAAATCAATGGAGAAATCAATGAAACAGGCGGCACCCTGCCCAGTGACAGCATCCATGTAGGGGCCTTGATCAGCGTGATCAAAGACTTAAACGACAATGGGAATATCCCTGCAAAACATCTGAAAGACGGCGTTTTAAAGATAAAAGGCAACTCAGAAGTGACGCTTCCTGAAGGGAATTATCTGTTAAAAGGTATAGACATTAAGGGCAATGCCAAGGTGATATTTGACGGCAAGGTCAATTTATTGATTGAAGAAGAAGGGCGCATCACACTTGAAGGCAACCCCAAAATTAACTACAGAGGTAACGCAGACAACCTGGTGATCCTAACAGAATCATACAAGGACATCAAAATGCGCGGTAACGTCAAATGGGACGGCATCCTGTATGCGCCAAAAGCCAATATCAAAATAGAAGGAAATGTCAGAGCCAAAGCCCATATCATGGGAAAAAATGCCGATATCTCAGGAAATGTGAGAATAAAGAAGCCGTGAGAATGAAAAAAATAATTTTATTATTCACTGTTTTATTTATTCTAAAGGTTTAACCCATTTAAATTGAAGGTTTGTAGCACGCCGATTCATCGGCGCTTTTTGAGGGTTGACCCGAATTTTTAAACGGATTGAACCACGTTGGAAAGTATCGAAAGGGATTTTCTCAATACACTTTTTTACCCCACATATTGCCAATTCATAACCTATAAAATGGCGTTTAAAAGGCCCTGACGGACATGCCAGAATAGCCATAGCGCGTCCTAAATGCAAATATAAGAGACATCACAAGTGCCATCATCATAAACACCATGATAATCACCATAAAAGGAAGAAATAAATGAAAAAAACTATTTTAATAGCAATTACTTTATTTTCTTTAAATATTTCTGCTTTATGCGCTGGGAAGAAACCAGAACCGATAGATACCAGCAATTGGGCAGTTTATGTAGACACTACGACTGGATATGAGATTAAATATCCCTCAGACAAAAAAACACGAAAAGGTCGCTACAAAGACTCTTTAAATAACAATGTTGATTATTTTAGCATTGGAATTGCAGAAACAGGAACTGGAATGCACAAAATAGGGTGGAGTATTAGTATCCAAGTAACCGATACCCCTGAAAAAATTCCTGCCAAAGGATGGTTTTTTAATCTTCCCTCTGCTCCCGGAGATGAAGATATTCCATTTGACAAAGACGAACCCATTAAAATCAATAATGCCGAAGGTCATATATTAGTCTGCGGTGGGTTTGTTTTCGCTGCATTTGAGAAAGGCGATAGAATGGTTAGCGTAGAATACAGACACATAAATATTGATTATCCAAAAGCCTCAAAAGAACTCACCCCCATCTTTGAAGCCATTCTCCACAGCTATAGGTGGATCGAGCCTGACAAAGAGAAAGCGCCGTAATTATCTCCACCCATTCAGGAGGAACTGACCCTTTTAATATTTGCACTTTGCATTCCCGGCTCACCCGCGCGTCTTGAAATTTGGCGCTTCCCCCTACAACAATAAATTTCTCTTTGCTCCTTGCCCCTTTGCCCTTTGCTAAATATACTTTTTTACCCCACATATTGATTTTTCACTTATATACACTATAATTAAATGGTATGTCTGAACAAAAGAAAGTCCTTATTATTGACGACGACCAATCAGTCCACACCATTCTGCGGTTTATACTCCAAAAAATGGGACTGAGGATTGTCACAGCCTATGACGGCATGCAAGGCCTTATGCTGGCCAAAACCAGCCAACCAGACCTCATCATTCTGGACATCATGATGCCGGCCAGCAACGGACTGACTGTCCATGATCGCCTCCAAGAATCAGAAGAAACATCCCACATCCCCATCCTCATCTATTCAGCGGTGCCCTACAATGACATTGTCAAAAAAGTAAAACCAACAGAAAAAGTCCAGATCCTCTCCAAACCAGACTCCCCGGACAAAGTCATGCACGCCATCAACACCCTCTTCCGCTCCACATAATTTTTTCCCCCTTCAACCACAGATTTGCTAAAATAGGACACTAAGGACTAAGGATCATGCCGCATGCATAAGGTCAGACCCCATGGCGCTTTATTCACTAATTAAACCAGCAGGAATATTGACTTTTGTTATGCTCATAACAACAGCAACAAGCGGCCTGCTCAAATGGCGCATACGCCTTCACAAAACATTCGCCATAACAACACTCATTCTGGCCGCCATGCATGCAGAATTGGTACTGACAGCCTAACCCCAATGCGGTTTAGATAAGCGTAGCTGCCCGATTTATCGGGCTCTTTAAAACAAATAAATGCGTCAAAAGCGCCCCATAAATGGGGCAATGACAAAAATCAGGCTCATCTAAACCACATTGAGCCTAACCCGGATAAACCGGAAATGTAAATGAAATACTCATTTAGCATTGCAAATTTAGCAATTAGCATTGTCAATCTTTGAAAAACTCATTTGGCACTGAGAAAGCATTTAAACGTTTCTCATCTTTTCATTGCTAAATGCTAAATTTAACATGCTGAATGCTATCGGATTTGCTTTTATAAGTCTTTCCTCTTATTTCGGATTTAGAGTTTAGGATTTCGGATTTGTATTTAATGGAAGGGTGTCCGAGCGGCTTAAGGAGCACGCCTGGAAAGTGTGTAGGGTCGAAAGGCTCTCGAGAGTTCAAATCTCTCCCCTTCCGCCATTTTGTCCGGTGTTGAACTGATTAGGAGAGTCCAATTCATAAAAAGGATTGGACTTTTTTCTATTTTGGGCGGCTTCGCCGCCCTTAGAACTGGACTCCACATTTATCGCAGATTCTACAGAACAAGAAGCCGAATTGTCGACGGAAAACCAGTCAAAAACAAAGTCCAAACCGATGGTCTGTTTGGAATAGCGGATCGTTTCTATACCCTTCCGAACCAAAAGGGCTTTT
>JANQER010000142.1 GCA_028278255.1 Elusimicrobiota bacterium
CATTGAATATTCAGGATGTGGATATTTGGCAGGACACAGTGCGGGTTCTTGGCAAGGGCAATCGGGAGCGGATTGTGCCTGTGGGGAACAGGGCTTTGAATGCCGTGAGGGACTATTTAAAAGAGAAAAAAATAGATATGATGGGAAGGCAGAATCCCGGTTCTGCGCGCCCGCTGTTTACCAATCAACGTGACAGCCGGCTCAGTTCCAGATACATTCGGACCATTGTGAAAGTGTGGGCGCGCCAGGCCGCTATTGCGCGGCATGTGCATCCGCATATGCTGCGTCATTCTTTTGCGACGCATTTGCTTAATCGTGGATGTGACCTGCGTTCCGTGCAGGAAATGCTTGGGCACAAGAATCTTTCTACAACACAGATCTACACGCATTTGGCAACCAGTCAGATTAAGAAGGTTTATGAGCAAAGTCATCCAAGAGCATGAATAATAAGGGGCAATGGGAATAGACAAATGAATTGAAATTGGCTCATTTCATTCGCGAAATAGGCGCCCTTTGGGCGCGAAATTGGAAATTCATTGTTTTTAATTTCGCTGGCAAAGCCAGCCAATTTCAGGACTGAAGAGCCTTAATTTCGCTCCAGAAAGGAGCCAATTTCATGAGCAAAGCGAATTTATGTCCAAAGAACCTATCATACAAGACAAAATACATCTTCTGATGGAAGAGACCGGGTGCGACCAGGGAGAAGCAGAGCTGGCCATGACCTCTGCCGGGTACGACCTTGAAAAGGCTGTCCGGACCATTGGCGTGCTGCTGCGCAATATTGTGGCGGTCAAAGGCAAGTTTCTTCTTCCTTCCAGAAATCTTTATGGTTTGGTGATTTTGATTGCCAACACCAAAAATCATAGTATTTTTCGGATTCGGTCCGTGGTGTCTTATAATCCTTCGCTCTATGAGACGCCATTGAGAGAAGGCTGGTATGAATTTGAGAAAACTTTGTACGCTTTTCGTTTGTCTGAAGGTACGCTTCAGCAGGTGACGCAGGATCTTGAGCGTGTTTTGTGGCAGCGTCTGGGCAAGCATGTTGTGCCTCATTTTTATGATATTATCCGTGAATCCGATGAAACACAAATCCATCATATTTTTCAAAAAATTATTCTTGGATATTTTTCTGACAACACATTGAATTTGGAGATTGTTGGCGAAGAACTCAACTTGCAGCAATTCAAGCATTTAAAGCCCAGGGGAGAAGATATTGTGCCTGTGTCCAGGCCTTATCATTCAACAGGGCATGGCGCTCTGGACAACAGTGAAAATCTTCTTTTGAGTGTGAAGCTGCAAGAGGAACCTGATGGTATTATGGCCAAAGATGTAGTGGCAGGAGATTCTGTTTATGCCATTTTGACGGACAACCGCGATATAGCACAGTATTTGTCAAAATTATTGGGCGGCCGTGACAAAAACGGATTGGCTCCTATTCTGGCGCCTGTTGAAGAAATACGCCGCGAAGGCGATAAGCTTTATTTTCAGGTGCGGTTGTCAACGGGGGTTCTTGGGATGGGGGAGGCTTCTGCGGATTGTTTATTGCTTGTGCATAAGCACCTGACCCCCCGCTGGTGGCAGCGGTTTGTTCCCTTTCTCACCCGGATGAGCCGGAAATAACCAAATTTCAATAACCAAGAGACCAGTGGTTCAACCGTTTTAATTTGACGGATAAAAACCAAAAAAGAGCCGATAAATCGGCAGGCTACAAACTCGGCAATTAAAAATTGATGGACCACTAGCGCCAATTTTAAATACTTCAAATTTTCATTTTGCATTTCCGGTTTATCCGGGGAAGCTGTTTTGGGCTTGTGTATATGTGCATAAGCTTGTGAATAAGCGGGAAAATGCAACTTTTTTATGTATTACCCCTTGAAAATTGAAGGGTTATCATGTAAATAGATAGTAAATACCTTAATTTTGGCGCTTGTTTTTATGTGTTAGTTGTTTATTATTGGAAAGGGTAGAGGACTCTACATCCTGTGCCCTTTCCAGTTTTTTTGTATGATGTGTTGATGCATCCGAAGGAACTGTGAATAATGCTGAGCAATCAAAAGTCCACAATCAATCATCAAAAATCCATTTATTCTGTTTTGTCAAAAGACAACGGGTCTTGTGCCAGGCGGGGAGAATTGCGTTTGGCGCATGGAACTGTGCAAACGCCTGTGTTTATGCCTGTGGGCACGCAGGCCACTGTGAAGACGCTTTCTTGTGAGGAAGTGGAGTCTTTGGGGTATGAGATTATTCTGGCCAATACGTATCATTTATTTTTGCGGCCAGGGATTGATTTGTTGGAGGCTGCAGGCGGGCTGCATCGGTTTATGAGCTGGAACCGGTGTATCTTGACGGATTCCGGGGGTTACCAGGTTTTTTCTTTGTCCAACAGGCGGCAGGTCAAAGAAGAGGGCGTGACATTTGCTTCGCATGTGGATGGGACAAGACATTTGCTGACGCCTGAGAATGTGGCGGCGTCCCAGATGCGCATGGGCGTGGATATTGCCATGTGTTTGGATGAGTGTCCGCCGTATCCTGTGTCTGAAGCCATGGCCAGGGACATGATGGACCGGACTTTAAGATGGGCCAAAAGATGCCAGGCGGAGATGGGGAGATTGAGGGATGGGGAGAAGGGGAGAAGGGGAGAGGGAGGAGGTGTTGTCTCCTTGTCTCCCAGTCTCCCAGTCTCCTTGTCAACTCGTTTGTTTCCTATTGTGCAGGGCGGGACGTATCCGGCGTTGAGGAAGGAGAGTGCGCAGCGGACTGTGGAAATGGATTTTCCAGGGTATGCCGTGGGCGGGTTGTCTGTGGGTGAGCCGCGGGAGATTTTGGGGGAGATGGTGGAGGCCAGTGTGTCAGCTCTGCCTTTTGAGAAGCCGCGGTATTTGATGGGCGTGGGAAAACCGCAGGATATTTTGGAAGCTGTGGAAAGAGGGGTTGATATGTTTGATTGTGTGCTGCCCACGCGCAATGGGCGGAACGGCCAGGCTTTGACATGGGATGGCCCGCGGAATATTCGGAACAATCAATCGCGCCAGGAGGACGGGCCTTTGGATTCTGCCTGCTCTTGTTCGACGTGCCAGCGGTATTCTGTTCAGTATTTGTCGCATTTGTTCCGCGCTGGAGAATTTCTGGGTTTGCGGCTTGTCTCTTTACACAACCTGGCGTTTATGGTAGACTTCATAAATCAAATTCGCAAATCCATTGAAGAATCCAGGTTTGTGGAATTTAAAAAGCGGTTTTTGGAGAGATATATTGATAGCAAAGAGCAAAGGGCATAGGGCAAAGAGAAAAGAAAAAAACACAGGGGCTGCCCGGCCCGCACAGAGTAAAGAAAGGAAATATATTGTGAAACATATTATTGTTTTTTTGGCGTTGAATTTTTTGTGTGTTTGCCATGTCATGGCAGAGCAGGCGGCGCCGGCCGGCCGGCCGGGAAATCCTTTGATCAGTATGGCGCCTTGGATCCTGATATTTGTGATTTTTTATTTTTTGCTGATTCGTCCTCAGCAAAAGCAGGCCAAAGAGCATAACAGGATGCTGGATGGGTTAAAGCGCGGGGACCAGGTGTTGACCCAGGGCGGTATTTATGCCACGATTCAGGCCGTGAAAGGCAGAGCTTTGGAAGTGAAGTTGAATGAGGATGTGAAGGTGCTGATCAGCAAGACAGCTGTGTCCCAGCTGGTCACTGGTGACCCCACCAGGCCGGCAGATGCTGCAGCCGCACAGCCAGCGCAGATTGTGAATAAATAATTTAAGGGATTGATATGAACAAAGTTTATGTGAAATCTATTATTATTTTTTTGTGTTTGGTGGTGGCTGGGATTTTTTTATACCCTTCTTTTAAATGGTACAGCAAACCCCAGGAGGAACAGGAGAGATTGCGCAGCCGCAGGCATCCTTTGCTGAAGAAGGCTTTGAATTTGGGATTGGATTTGCAGGGCGGCATGCATTTGGTTTTGGAATTAAAGACAGACAAGCTTGAAGATGAATCCCTTGAGACAGTGCGCGATGCCATGGACCGGGCCATGGAAACTATCCGGAACCGGGTGGACCAATACGGCGTGGCAGAACCATTGATTATTAAACAAGGCGCCAAGTGGATTGTGGTGCAAATGCCAGGGGTAAAAGACCGCGCACAAGCCAAAAAGCTGATTGGGAAAACAGCGCTTTTGGAATTTCGTTTGGTGGAGATTTCCAATGATATCGGGTCCATTCACAGCAAAGCGTCTGAATTGGGATTGGGGCCGGCCAATTTGCGGCCCGGCCAAATGCCTGATGAGCTCAAGACGGTTTTGCCGGAGAACACTGAGCTGCTGGCCAACCGAGAAGGCCGTTATTTTTTGGTGAAGGACAAGGCCGAGATGACAGGCGCTATGCTGGAGAATGCGCAAGTACAGCTTGGCGGCAACAACACCGGGTTTCCTGTGGTGAGTTTGGAATTCAGTTCTGAAGGCGCTGATCTTTTTGCTGAGATCACAGGGGCGAATATTGAGCGCCAGCTGGCCATTGTGCTGGACGGGGTGATTCAGTCAGCCCCGGTGATTCGTTCCCGCATTCCTGACGGACGCGCCATTATTGAGGGAAGTTTTACGCCTGATGATGCCAAGTTTTTGAAAACAGTTTTGCAGGCTGGTTCTTTGCCGGCGCCTATGGAAATTGTGGAGGAAAGAACTGTGGGCCCGTCTTTGGGAGAAGATTCTATCCGGGCAGGGGTTTGGGCCTGCGGGATTGGCATGGCTTTGGTGTTTGTTTTTATGATTCTGTATTATAGGTGGTCAGGTGTTTTGGCCAATATTGCTTTGACATTGAATATCTTGTTTTTGATGGGCGCTATGTCCATGATCCATGCCACATTGACCTTGCCTGGCATTGCAGGTGTGATTTTGACCATTGGGATGGCTGTGGATGCGAATGTGCTTATTTTTGAGCGTATCCGGGAAGAACTGCGTTTGGGCAAAACCCCGCGTTTGGCCATTGACCAAGGTTACAGCAAGGCATGGAGCGCTATTGTTGATGGAAATTTGACCACGCTGATTGCGGCTTTCTTTTTGTTTCAGTTCGGTTCCGGCCCGATTAAGGGGTTTGGCGTGACATTGATGCTGGGTTTGGTTATTTCTATGTTCACTGCCATGGTGGTGACGCATACGATTTTTGATTTGTTTTTAATGCATCGCAATGTGCAGAAGTTGAGCGTGTAGGAGGGGCGGACCCCTGTGTCCTCCCGATATTGAGAATTGGAAATTTAGAAAAAAGCGCCCGATAAATCGGGCAATTACAGCTTTTCACCGGAGATTAAATCGGGGAAAAAACAAAAGGAAGACTATTGAATTATGCAATTTTTATCAAACACGAATATTGATTTTTTAAAGCACCGCAAAAAGGCTTTTTGTGTGTCAGCCGTTATGGCTGTTGTGGCTGTGATTTCATTGGTTCTGCATAAGGGCCCGAATTTTAGTATTGATTTTACAGGCGGGACTTTGCTGCAAGGTTTTTTTGAAAATCCTGTGCCTTTGGAGAATTTGAGAAAGGTGCTGAATGAATCAGAGTTGGGCGGGGCTGAGCTGCAAAGTGTGCCGGCGCACAATGCTTTTATTATCCGCTACAAAGAGGGCGCTGCCAAGGAAAAAGATGAATTGGCCACTGATATGACCAATATTCTCACCAAGGCTTTTCCGGATAATCCATTTACTTTGGAGCGCGCTGAGTTTGTGGGACCGGTGATTGGCAGGCATTTGATTAAAAAAGCTGTTTTGGCGATTATGTTTTCTTTATGCGGAATTATTGTGTATGTGGCATTCCGTTTTAAGAATTGGATCTGGGGCATATCCGGTGTGCTGGCTTTGGCGCATGACGTGTTTTTGGCCATTGGGTTTTTGTCCGTGATCAATCGGGAGATTTCCATCAGCGTGATTGCGGCTTTGCTGACGTTGGCCGGTTATTCCATCAATGACACGATTGTGATTTTTGACCGGATTCGTGAGAACATCCGTTCCAGGCGCAAAGAACCTTTGGATGTGCTGATCAACCGGTCCTTGAATGAGACTTTGTCCCGGACGGTGATCACCTCTTTGACCACGTTTATGGTTTTGCTGTGTTTGCTGTTTTTCGGCGGGGAAGTGATTCGTGATTTTTCCATTGCACTGACTTTTGGCGTAGCGTTGGGAACTTATTCCACTTTGTTTGTGGCCACACCGGTTGTGTATGTGTGGCAGATGAGCAGACTGAAGAAAAGATAAATTCGAAATCCGAAATTCGGAATCCGAAACAAAAAGACAAAAGACAAACTCAAAATTTCAAAACAGGTTAGGTTTCGAAAATTGATTTTTTGCACTTTGATTTTTTTGCTTCGGATTTCGGACTTCGAATTTCGAATTTTTTATATCAGATCCTGTATTGATAAATTTTTTCTATGAAAAAAATTAAAAAATTTCGTGTTCGGCCGCGGGCTTCCTCTGTGATGCGTTTTTTGAAGCTCATCATGGGGAACACACAAGTGACTCCTGAATTGGAAAAGGCTGTGGAAACAGAGATTCACAAGGTCAATGATCTGTACGCCACAGCCGCGGTTTATCAGACATTTAAACACGATGAGGTGCCTGACTGGGGAGATCCTCTTTGGGACACAGCAGATGAGTCCGGCACAAAGCCTGTGGCTGTCACCTTTTTTGCCGTGACAATCGGCACAGGACTTGAATACGAACTGGGCGAGGCCATTGGCCGGGGCGAGTCTCTTCGTTCTCATATTTTGACATCCGTGGCCGAGGAATCCGCCGAGCAGGCCGCGCGTTTTGTGTATCGGCTGCTGGGCGAAGAAGTGAAAGGCGAGTCATGCGCATTGTCCGAGCGGGTGGATGAATTGTCTCAGGAGGGGCGGCGGAATATTTTGTCTTTATTGGACTCTTCGAAAGTGGAAATCAGTTTGGACAACACCGGCCACTTGTCCCCGCGGTTTACCCGTACAGGCCATGTTTTGTGGCGGCCGTTGTCAAAAAAGAAACGATAATGATTGGTCATTGGTCATTGGTAACTGGTAATTGGTGAAAAGTGGTTGCAATGCAAGTTACAAATTTCAAATGACGAGTGACAAATGAACAACTCTTCTTACCCTTGGAGATTTCGATTGACTGCATGGTTGGTGTCTTGGCTGGCTTGGGCGTTTTTGCAGTTTGTGGGGAAGACGTCCAGGCTTCATTCCTGTTTCCATCCTGACACACAAATAATATTATCAGAGAAAATGCCTGTTATATTTGCTTTTTGGCATCGTTTTCAACTCCTGATGGTGTACGAACACCGGCATCAGGGGGTAAATGTGCTGGTGAGCCGCAGCCAAGATGGTGAACTGATTGCGCAGGCGCTTCATCGTTTTGGGTTTTCAACTGTGCGGGGGTCCTCCAGCCGGGGCGGGGGTGCGGCTTTTTTAGAGCTTA
>JANQER010000145.1 GCA_028278255.1 Elusimicrobiota bacterium
CGTGATCCTTTGCCGCTTGAGAAAATGCTGTCAGGTGAGACCATCTTTATGGCGCATCCGCTTTCCCTGGCGCACACATGGCCGTCAGGCTTGGTCAAAAAAGGAACAATCAATGAACAATTCATGTCTTATCTCATTGCCGTGCATGCGTCACTGAAGCAGGGGTATCAAACATTAATTTCTGAAAACATAAAAAAAGCCGGTTTAAAAATACGTGCCATTGAGATAGAGGTAAAAGAAAAAATCAAAACAGTTGTTCTGAGCGTTAAGGAAAAAATGTTTCAATTCACAGTCACAGAGCACACTGGTCAGCAGCTTGTCACAGCAAAAGAAATTCCAAGGTATTCTTGGCTGAATTTAGAGATTGTTGAGAAAATGGACTTTTTAAAGAAAATAAGGCCCTTTTCGATCGGCACATTCAGGCCGTCCGATAACAATGATTTACAATTTTTAGATAAGTCAAGAAAAACACTGGCCCTGATTTTTCAAACATTGAAAAACAAGGATATTACGGCCATTCATCGGAAATTAAAAAATGTATCAACAAAATACAAAGCAGCGGCAAAAGGCATACGCAAGGCAAAACACATCAAAAAACTATGGACACGTCTGACATCTAAAACATTTCTATTGTCTGCCGGTCAGAACACTGATTTGCAGAAAGGGGATCAGATTGATGGTTATATTGTTCAGGAAAAAATTGGAGTAGGCGGGTATGGAACAGTTTATCTGGCCCGGGACAAAAACAATCAAACAGTTGTGATAAAAACCATAGGTGAATATTTGGGTCTTTATTCATCCATTGAAAAATTGGCTATTTTAACGATAGAAGGCCGTTCCCTTGAATCCGCAAACAAAATGGAACTTTCAGAGTCGCCAATCCCTGCTTTTATCAGCCAAGGAACCGGTTATTTGATCATGGAGCACATCAAAGGGATCACGCTGGACCATAAGGTGGGATTAATGACACTGAATGAAGCCGTGCAGATTTTAGAACAGATAAAAATTCTTCATGAGACATTGGGGCTCATCCACAATGATTTAAAGCCTTCCAATATCATGCTCATGACGGATGACAATGGATTGGGCTGTGGGATTAAAATACTGGATTTGGGCTCAGCCACACAGATCAAAAAGAACAACAACAAAATTGGCCGTATGTTTCGCAGTCCCACATTTTGCGCGCCTGAGGCATTTTCTCATGAGGGCACTGTCAAATCAGATGTGTACTCTTTTGCCATGATTTTAAAAACACTTCTCCATCCGGATGTTTTTGAGGCTTGTCCTGATTTAGAAGCGCTTGTGAATCGCATTGCGCCGTCCCGTGGTGATCAGTCATTGAAAGAGATGATGGAATCCAAGAGACAGTCTCCGGGGTGTGACCCGCAAGACAGGCCCTCAGTGGATGAGTTTTTGGATGTTCTCAAAAAAGAACAAAAGAAACAGAGAAAGATACGTCAAAACATATCAATAGAATATTTAATGGCTGTTGAGGAAGTCAAAACCAGAGAAGAATTAGAGCAGTTTCTTTTGGGATTAATCAGCACATTGAGCCCTGACACGGCCAAAAGCGCTGTTCAGCTGTTGAGTGTATTAAAAAAGGACCAGCTCACGTCTCAAGAGAAAGAAGAAATAGAACAAATATTTGGTGAGGAACTGGCTGATCTTATTAATGAAAAACTCGACATCTTTCATTCCTATACTCCTCTGAAAGAACATTTTCCCAAGAATGAGGAAACAGCGCGGCTGCCTCATGTGCCACAGCCTGAACAAGCCCGGCTACAGGCTTCAGTGTTCATTAATCATTATGGAAGAGGGAAGCCCGGATTTTTATATTGGCTGGGCCATCCGCGGATCGCGCCTTTATGGGAATGGATGTTCCAAATCCCTTCTCTTATTTTTTATCTGTCTGGCATGGAACCTTTCTGGCTGTTGTGTTCTGTTTTGACATTGTCTTTGGGGTTTGGTTTTTTGCATCGCACAGATCAACAGGGAAACCCTGTTTCTTTTGAAAAAAAATTGATTTTATCAGGTGTTGGCATTGTGCTGAATATGGTCATGCTCATGCCTGTTTTTCTGGTCAGTAGTGTGTTTTGGGGCGTCATGGTTGGAATGGGCGCGAATATTTTATTGCATTATTTGTTGAATGTCTCTGGATTGCTTTTTTCAAGTCCTATAAGAGTTCCGCGTGCTTTAGAGCAAGTGGACATAAAAACAAAAGACATCGCGTTTCAAGATAAACTAACAATAATAAATGAATATATGATGGGCATGGCCCCCACATCAAAACCTGTGCAATTTGACATAACCATTGGCCGGCCCATTACACCCAAAGGCCAATGGAAAAAATTTTCTGAGCAGTCTCTTGAAAAATTTGATCCCATTATCAATACAGGCAACAGGGAATTATTGAGTCAGATTAATGCTTCTGATGCAGCGGGTTTTGGAAAAGCATTAAAACTGGCCAGAGAAAATCCATCATTCAGGCGTTTGATCGCATATGTGCTGCTGGAAAAAATCCAGCAAGTGGAAAAAAATGAATATGCCTCATATGTTTATCAAAAAACACTGAATCTCATGGCTCTTTTGCATGCAGCTGACAGTTCTTTGTTTGCTGAATTAAAAGGCCACAAAGACATCTTGCACTGCCAAAAAAAGGACTTTGACTTATTGGTGAATTTGGCATCAACACTGTTTTATCAAGGGAAGTCAGCTGAAAAAGCTGCTTTTCGGATGGATAGATATTTTGAGTTTCTGTATGATTCAGTCAGGCATCATGCAGTGAGATATTGTTCTTCAAAAGATATGATTTCTAGTGCCATGAACATGTCAAACAAACTCTTGGTCTTTGATGTGTCTGATTTAAGCAATGAAAATATAGGCAAGGCACAACGTGATGAAATGATTCAGAAAATCAATAAGTTAAAAGACGAATTAGATGATGAATTTGATCAAAGAGTCATTCTTGTGTCTAAAAACAAAAAAATAGATTTGTCAGTGCTCTTTTTGGCTGATCATGTGGTCACGCCCAATTCCTCCCCGGAATTCTTTACAAAAAACAAGTTTTCTCTTTTTTGTTTTGCCAAACATTGCCAAGAAAAAAACATGGCACAATCCATTGATGTGTTGACTTTAAACCAAGACAATATTGATCAAACAGGTATTGATGACATGGAGGAATTTGTGCGGGTCATGGTCCTGCTGGCTGAGGGATGGATAAAAGATGTGTCTGCTCATTTAATAAATGCGCTCAAAAAAGTCCGCTTCACCAAAGTCCAAGCCTAGTGGTTCAGCTGTTTTAATTTGATGAATGTGGCCTGCCGATTTATCGGCTCTTTTTGGGTTTCTATCCGTCAAATTAAAATAGTTAAACCACCAGCCAAACAGGCTCCTCCGGATCCAGAGGCTCCGAAGGGTCTGCCCGTTTTAAACGGGCGTGCCAAACGTGCGCCTTTATGGCGCACGGCACCCCTGGACCGCCCAATGGATCAATGACTTCATCACAGTCATCACTGAGAACAACATCCTCATCTACATCCCCACCACAGACCTCTAGTGTAGTGTCTCTAACGCTTCTTTACTTTTGGCATGACTGTAGGATTTTGTCATTGCCCTCCGTCTAAAGCCGGATATGGCTAGATTTATCGGGCGTATTTTTAAAAGCGCCTAATCCTAAAGGACGTCCCTTCCTCGGTGGATAGGAAGGAATGGACAGTCCCGCAGGCTTTTGGCGGGACGAGAGTGCTTCGCCTCCAGTAAATTGGGCAATTACGAAAAAAAATCGAATTGACGGCAATTTTATAAGTAAAGTTATTTATGAGACACTACACTAGTAAGAGCTGATTTATTTGCCTTTATCATGTTTTTAAGGTCTGATTTATTTACTTTAAACGCGTTTTTAAGCCTTGATTTTTTGATTTTTATGTGTGAATTGGTGGTATCATGATTGATTGAAGTACAACACTTCAATACCACTTCAATGAATACAGTGACACACTCATTCAACAACTTGAGGCCATTGTCCAAGACCTCAGACAACAACTGCATGAAGACCACAAACGCTTCCATCACCAATATGCCGTAGGGAACGGTCGCGACCATTCATTACCAGAAGCCCATCACCAGCTGCACGAGGCATATGAAGCTGCCAAAGAACAATTACACAACGCCTATTATCACCTCCGCTATTTCACCAGTGAAACCGGTGTTCCATGGACTGCCCAATGGATCAATGATTTCATCACAGTCATCACTGAGAACAACATCCTCATCTACATCCCCAATACAGACCTTTAGCCGCAGGAGCGGGCGGCTGTCCGCCTTATTAAGAGCTGATTTGTTTGCCGTCGGCTGTGTGCATTAAATTATTTTTGTCTTTGTCCCATGTGGATGGGTTATACATAATATATTCACGGATTGAATTCAATGATTCATCATTTTTATTCGTCGAATATAATCCGATATTGAAATCGTTGTAGGGGCGGACCTTGTGCGGGCCTCTGCATCTGCTGAGGGGAAGGGGCAGATGTCCGCCCTTGCAGACTTTTGAAATCAAACTGACCAGTGCGCCGGGACCGAATGATTTTAAGCGGTTAAACATAGCTGCTGAATGGATAAAAGCTGAAAAAAGATTTTTAATATCCCGCACATGCCATCCCATTCGGTCTAATAATATTATCTCAACAAATATCCAGGATTATCTCAAAAATCCTGGATTTCCCCTCAATTTTTAATTGCCTATGGATCCATTCGTGAAATCGTATGGCAAGCAAAGAGCCAAGAGAAAGTCGTAGGGGCGGGCTTTGCGTCCGCCTTATCCTCTGAGACAAAGTCATAGGATTTTATTTATGTTTTTCAATTCCCCTATATAAAAGTGATATAATATTTAAGTCTGAAAATGTAAAATAAGGATTAACTTATGAAAAAACGGGTTTATATTGAAACCACTATCCCCAGTTTTTACTATGAAAACAGGAAAGAACCTGAGATGGTTGCTCGAAGGAGTTAATGGGATGCCAATGAATATGAAAGAGGACAAAACGATTACTAGAATAAGAGAAGCGCGGCATCGTATTTCTAAAAAGTTTCATCATAATGCAAAAGAATTGGTGAAGTAATATATGAAGCTTCAATCCCGGCATAAAGACCATTTAATATGTGCTGAAAAAAAGTCGGAATATAGGGTATAGCAGACCCCGCCACAAATCTTGAACAAATATCCCCACTTTTACCCCATTCAATAGGCCAAGCAATATTTTTATACGGGTGCCCCCGGATATCGAAGTTAGGAAGTATATTTTTTGTTTATCGCTATTATTTAATATATATCTCAAAAACGTCAAAAAATACATAAAATTTAAAGCACACTTGAAATTTATCCAAACTGAATTTTCAGTAAGAGATCTTTGGGTAGAAAAGGTTTGCAAAGAATATCCGCCCGGCCAAGGCCGCGGATCTTGTCCTGATTGATCTTTGATACATACCAGCCCACAAACAAGAGCCGTCCTTTATCAGGCGGGAAAAATCTTCTGATGCTTTTGCATTTATGAAACCCTGACTTGTCCGGCACATGGGAATTGTTCAGAATAACAAGTGAAGGCCGAATCACGAAAATTTTCCGCATCAAAACAGTTTCATCAAAAGTAAAAGCCAATTCATAGCAGAAATCCGCAAACTGCAAAGCCCGGCAAAACAGATTGATCCCCGAAGGACCATCCCCTGCCACCAGAATTTGATTTAAGTTTTTCATATGCAAAAAAAGAGGGGCATGGATGAATCAACTTGCCGAGATAGCGACAAGCGACTCACCATGCCCCTTATGTCAGGATTACGAGTTCAGCTGTAAATTTGTCAATTCATCAAAAATCCGGAGATTGCCCCTCGATCTGCCTCCTTTGAAACCAGTTCTATAATCCTGCAAGCATTTAATGCCTCCCTCAAAACATCACCCCGCTCCTGGCTGGATTCTATCATAATTTGCCAACCACTGGTAAATGGTTTTTAAACAGTTATATAAATTCCTATGGAATCAATAACAAAAAAAGGATACAATAAAAATTATGATGACGAGAGGAATATTTCCTTTGTTCAAATCTATATTAATATGTCTGCAAGATTGACTTTTCATGCCTTCTGGAAAAAACTATGGGTGCTTGCTCCGGCGATGAACCAGTGGGGAGAAACTTAGCGGATTTATAAAGTCAGTAAATTGAAGGAGCTTGACAAGTCTGGTCAAGGGAATGTTTTATGGGAAAATTCAGGCAACAGGTTATTATCCCTTTAAGTGATTTTCAATTCAATGATCCTTCGATGTCTTTGGAGAAGTTTTTATTTTCAAATGATTGTTGCCTGGTGAATACTTCTAGTAAGCGGATATTATACTCGGAAAACGATGAATTATTTGTTTGTTCGAATAATCTGCAATTATATGACTATGCTTTTTGCGCAGATTTACCGGATAAAGCCGATGATAAGATGGTTTACGAGGTGATCAGGCGTCTGGATAAGTTGAGCTTGTCCGTTCTTCTTTCACAAAAAGGTAGCTTCAGGAGAGAACATGTCTTGGTGGTAAGTGAGGAAGACAGTGGGTATAAATTGTCGGATAGGCAAGGTTTTCTTACAAAGAGTTACCGGTCTGGTATCAATAATCCGGTTTCGTATTTTCGGAATTTTTTTCATCGCTCTCACCTTGAACAGGCGAAAAAGTTTTTTCCTGTAATTGATAATTTTTATCCGCCAAATGAATCCCGGGTGGGAAGGGCCTTGCAATGGATGTGGACAGCTTTTTCTGCCGTATTTCCAAGTCATCGTATTTTGGCTCTTTGGGCTTGTTTGGAGAGTTTGTTTGGTTCTGATAAGGGCGAAATTACGCACAAAATCAGTGAACGAATAGCCGTATTCTTGGAAGAGAAATTGGAAGACAAAATTGCCCTCTATGATTTTCTTAAAAAGTCATATGGAACACGTTCTGATCTAATACATGGCAAAAACTTGGCGCAATTTGTTCAGGGGAAATTGGAGGAAAATGAGGATCTTCTAAAACTGGATGATATTATTCGTCGGTGTTTTTTTAAAATACTTCATGACGAACGGTTAATCAGTCAGTTTGATCTGGATGGAAGTAAACGAGAAAGTTGGCTGAATCATATGGTTTTTAGGGGTGTTTCAGTTTGTCAAGATTGATAGAAATTACAGATTTAAAATAAAACCGAATATTTTTATTCGGTTCAGAAAAATTTAATTAGGAATGTTTGGAAATGCCATACCCAATTGATAGGAAACTTGTTGTCGGGGTCTCATCAAATGTACTCTTTGACTTATCTCTTGAAGATAAAATTTTTCGCGAGGAAGGAGTGGAGAAATATAAAAAATATCAAATAGAAAATATTGATAAACCATTGAAAACAGGGCGTGCATTCCCCTTTATAAGACGCTTTCTTGCAATTAATAATGTCTATTATTCAGAGCGTCCTGTAGAGGTTGTTTTGCTTTCCAAAAACAGCCCTGAAACCGGTATTCGGATTTTCAACGGAATTAAAGAGTACGGATTAGATATCTCACGTGCTGCGTTTACTTCCGGGGAATCCCCCTTTCGGTATATTCCCTCATTCAACGTCTCGCTGTTTCTTTCGACGAATCAAAATGACGTTGTTAATGCAATTGAAAACGAGTTTCCTGCCGGAGTTGTTTTGCCGACAGAGATCAAGGACAATCCAGAAGATAAAGAATTAAGGGTTGCCTTTGATTTTGATGGGGTCATCTCTGATGATGAATCAGAAAAAATATATCAGGAGTCTGGGCAATTGGAAATATTTCAAAAATATGAGAGCCTGAATGTGGGAAAGCCATTAAATCCTGGTTTATTGGCGGATTTTTTTAAAAAACTTTCATTTTTTCAGAAACTTGAAACCAAGAAAAAAAATCAGAATAGTGGTTACAAGAAAATATTAAAGACAGCCATTATTACAGCTCGGAATGCTCCGGCTCATGAAAGGGTGGTCAATACATTGAAGTCTTGGAAGGTTGATGTGGACGAAATGTTGTTGCTCGGCGGGATAGAGAAGAAACGTTTTCTGGAAGCCATGAAGCCTCATTTATACATAGATGACCAAATGGGACATCTTGATCAAAAGATAAAAGATATTCCACTTGTTCATATCCCATTTGGGATAGCCAATAGGAAAGATTTGGAAAATAAATATAAGAAATTACAGGGCTGATACAAAAAATGTGAATATATTTGGGGTCTGTTGTGAAACGACTGTTTTCGTCATACTGAGCGTTAGCGAAGGATCTCATATTTCCTATGTTTGACGAGGGGAATGGGGAATAGGGGACGGAGGTCACTTAACAACTTAGCATAAAATTTTCCCAGCCAATATTAAAAACCACTATTGATTATTGAATCATTCCTATGAGACTGATAGAATTAGATTAAGAAATAAAGGATTGTCAGGATAAATATTGAGGTTAAAAATGGTCCAGGATAAGAAAATAAGGAATCTTATTAAGGCAATAACGGACAAAATCGTTGCCGCTTACCAGCCTAAAAAAATAATTCTTTTCGGGTCATATGCTTATGGTGAACCGACAGAAGACAGTGATATTGATTTTTTGATTGTTAAAAACACGGACAAGAGGCCTATTGATCGATGGATGGAGATCAAAAAATGTTTACGGGAAACGGCTCGTTCTTTCCCTGTTTCCCCCTTGGTTTACACGGAAGCAGAAATACAAGAGAGAATGGCGATTAAAGATTTTTTTATTGAAGAAATTTTGCAAAAAGGCGAAGTCGTTTATGGATGAGGCTTTTGGAAAACAAGCGGCTGAGTGGTTTGAGAGAGGACGTCATGACATTGAAACAGCACAATTGCTTTTTGACGAAAAAGGGTATGCCGATTCTATTGCTTTGCATATTCAACAAGCTCTCGAGAAATATTTAAAAGGTTTTCTTGTTTTGCATGGGAGAAAGCCTCCCCGCATTCATGAGTTAGATGCGCTTTTGAATCGAATTTCTGAATTTGATAATCGTTTTGATGACTATATCTCTCTTTGTGAAAAAGCCACACGTTACTATCTGGAAGATCGTTATCCTCCTGGTCCACTTGTACAATACGAATATGAGGAACTCAAAGAAGATTTAAGGGCATCAGGAGAATTAATTCAGATGATGATGGATTCCTTAAACCATTAAACCCATCTTATTGAGTTTCTTATATCAGACGTGTACCTGCCCGTTTTTGTTAAGAAATGGACAACATTCAGAATCAGATAAGTTATTGGTGTCCTTTGTCAGAACTGATTTTATAAACATATCGCCTTTGATTTGGCCCAAAAAGCCTATGCCCAAAAGAACGCCTAAGAATCGTCAAACAGCTCATCCCTTGTCCTTGTCTTCCGGCCAAAAACCTGGCATTTCTTCAACAAATCAAACCATAAGCGGGGTAAGTTAAGCGGATATGATGACAGCCCAAGACATCATAAATAATATGCCTGCGGAAACTCAATGGAGAAGATGCAGGCAGCTCATTGAGTGCTTGCGTGACATTGGGAATGGTTATATACAAAGCGGTAGAATAAAGAAAAGAAAATTTTTAAGAAGCTTAGCCGGGATAATAAATAATATGAATGGTTGCTTGAACGATTTGGCAAATAGAAATGAAATAACTTCGCAATTTATTATACGCTTGGTTTATTCTGCTGTCAATGATAAAGGACGTCCTCCGCAGCAGGTGTTAGATGCGGGGTTAAGACCGATCACTTCGCTTTTTCTTGAAAACAATCCCCCGGTGAACTTTGCCGCCCCGCGCACAAGAGAACAGATTGAAAAAGGCGAAAGATTATTGACCAAGGCCATGGAAATGGAAAACAATCATTGGCTTAATTGGACAAGTTCCGGACCGGATGACAACGGCGTCATTGCCACGAAAGAAAATGATCCCATGCAGAGAACAAATAATTTCGCACAACAAATATTAGATCACCGCATTGGATTGCCTGTTCGAGAATGGTGGTGTTGTTGTTGGGAAGCGGTTTACATAGCAGCTGTAGGCGCTGAACTGATGACCTGGGACCGAATCAGACATATCCATGACAATGCCCGTAATGGTTTTTGTGAAGAAGAGAACAAGGGATGCGCTCGGCAGAAAGCATATCAAACAACTGTTTTAAATGGTCTGGGATGGGAAAATAAAGAACGACTTGAGCTTGGGGTGACGCCTTATCCAGGGGATATTATTTTTGACTGTTCCGATGGGGACGACGGAATTATTCATCATGTATCAATTGCAGCTGGTGAGGAGCATACTGTTGTTGGAATAAGGAAATATAACGCTAACAATGATCACAATACAATGAGAGTGGATACTATTTATAATCTATTTTTGGTCAGTCCTTATCTGGCAGAAGGGCGTACGTTATACTATGCGCCTTGTCCTTTTAATCAGTTAAAAATGAATGATATCTTATGATTTCCGATCTTCTCTCAAAATTAAATAAGAAAACCCGAAACAATGCCCTTGCTTTGGATAATGAAGCATTTACAGGCAGTTGTTTTAATCTCCTCTTTTATTTGCTGAACACCAGGCAGATAGAAATAACGCTCAGCGAAAAAATACTGCTTGTTGACAAGGTCATCAAACTAAGGGGAGAAACAACCATCGCCGGTTTTAAAAGCTGTATTGATATTGATTTTTTTGAAGATGATTCAGGTCTTATTCAGTATGCTCTCTCAGGAAATATTTCAAAGCTGTCCCTCAAATCATTCGTTCAGGCATTGATGGCCAATGGTTACGTGTCTGACGGGGGGATAGCCTTAAATTGTTTGCCTGATTTTGATTTTGATAATGTTTCCATCAGCAGTGATTCTAACTCTCAGACCTTTGGCTTTGATATTGCCGCCAGTGACAATAAATGGGATATCTTAACTGATGTGGGTATTGCTTGTGACACATTAGGTTTGAGTTTTTCTTTTGGCACCGGAGGTTACAAGACTCAATTTTGTCTAAAAAGTAAGACTCAGTTGGCAGGACTGGGAGAACTTGATATTAATCTTCATATTCCTTTGTCCGCTGCAAGTGAGGTTTGGTCTTTAAGTGTCCCCCAACTTCCTGAATGCGGCAATTTGATTGAAGCCATATCAAGCTTTATCCAGGCAGGACCAGGATTTTCAAATAAACTGCCTTCATTGGATTCGCTTCTGCCGGATTCATTCAAGCAATTAGATTTACAGTTAAGCGATTTGTCTGTGGCTTTTAATCCGATGAAGCGTCATATATATGGCGTAGGATTTTCTGTTGTCAGCAATAGCCTTTGGAAGATCAAAGATAATATATTGCTGGATAATATTTTTCTAAGGTGGGATATTGATCTGTCAGCGCCTAAAGGCTTAAATGCCGATTTGTCAGGAAAATTATCCCTCGGAAAGACCACTGCCTTAAATGCTTCTATTGCTATGGCTGCTAATCCTCATCAAAACTGGGTCCTTGGCTTATCCGGCAGCTCCATGATGAATGGCTTGAAATCTTTCGAGGCTATTATTCCGAATGCCTCTTGGCGATCTCTGCAATTGCCAGATGTCTTTAATCAGGCAATTGATATGGACATTAATCGTCTGGAGCTGGCTTTTAATCCCCTTACGCCAAAACAATTGTTTTCATCTTTGACTGCCAATATATCCGTAAAAGCAGAGGGCGAATTTGGCAGTCAGCTTAAAGTAAGCAATCCCATGCTTGGTTTTCATTACGATCATCAAACTCAGGCCATGGCTGCTGGGTTGGAATTAGATTTGGCGATAAAGAATATCCACTTTCATGTGATGGCAGGTTTTGATAGCGGTAAATGGCTGTTAACAGGCCTGCTTGCTGATGAAGTTGAGATCCCCGTAGGGTCGAATAAATTAATCATGCAAAACGCCCGGCTCAAGGGGATGACTTTAGATATTGATCCGAAAACAAAGGACTATTCTTTATCAGGTGAAATGTCAGCTTGTTGGGGAGGCTTATTGCCGTCGACGGAAACCGCTTTAACGGCTAAAATGGCGCATCAGGGCGGCCGGTTGAGTGGGTCTATTGAGACTGATATTGAATTAAGTTCTACTAAATATTCGGCATCTTTTGGGCTTGAGAATGGAACTGTAAAAGGCGCTTTGAGCATTCAGGGAAAAATTGACCTGGCAGATCTTGTTCGTGCTGTCATTTCTGATGAAGCGGCAAGACTGCTCAAAGAATATCTTAATGTTACTATCGCCGATGAAACTATTACTATTTTAATGAGTGAAGATGGGAAGCTTGATCTCTCATTCAATGGCACGACTTCATTTGATTTTAATGGCATTGTTTTTGAAGTGGACACCATAGGGCTCCATTATGAGCGAGCGGCTAAGGGGGCTAAAGCTGGCTGGTCTTTTAAATTGGGCGGGGGAATAAATATACCCAATGTCTTAGGGCGGACAATCGTTATTAAGGGTGATTTGAAGCTGGTCGAGAAGGGCGGAGTTCTTGATTTTGATTTTGAAGTGACTCAAGGCAGCGTATTGCCTTCATTGCCTTTGCCATTACCCAATAATCCTAAAAATAATAAACCTATTGAGATGGCGTTAAAAGATTTTGCTGTTGATCTTGGTAAAGATAAATCTGATGACTGGTTTCTGTCGGCTTCTGCCGAATTTGCTTTTTGCAATATGTATGAGTCTTTAGAGCCATATATCGCGAAGCAAGCGACTAAATTAAGCATAACTGTCAACAGTCAAGAGGCCTCTTTGGCTATAGACAATCTCACTAAGCCGCTTTCGATTCCCGCCAAGATTTCTTTGCAAGGCGGAAGTGCAAGCAGTATTGATTTAGGGACGCTTAAGTTTAATTTTGATGATTTTTCAATTGCAATAGGCAAGAAAATGAACATGAGCGTTGATTTTGATGTTTATTTGCCTAAGCAATTCAACGCAATCTTTGGCCAAGATAAGAAAGGCAGGCCAAAATACAATATTTTCAAAACTTATGATTCTAAGGATAAAGGCACTGTCATAAAAATGAATTTAGCTTTTGGGGAAAATGGTTTGTCTGCTCGGCTGCTCACTTCACCGTTTAATGCTTTGAATATGAAAGAAGGTTATTGTACGTGTTCATTGGGCCGTAACTCTGAATATGGGGAAATTAAGTTTAAGATGCCCGTATTTGGCTTTAATGAAGAGACCGGTATTTTTAGGGCAAGCGGCGGGTTTGATATTAAGAAAAATCTGGCTTTGCCCACATATCCCGTCACGGCATTTCTGAAGGCTTGTCATCTGGATGAGTTGGCCGAGGATTTTGATCAGCCTATCC
Source organism: Elusimicrobiota bacterium (assembly GCA_028278255.1). Lineage (GTDB taxonomy): Bacteria > Elusimicrobiota > Elusimicrobia > FEN-1173 > FEN-1173 > JANQER01. Next base: position 13,320 of record JANQER010000145.1, read on the forward strand.
CGATAGAGGACATTCATCTGTTAAATAACAAAAAGAATGGCATCAATATAAGTGAGTTTGAAAAACTCTGGGGGAAAAAGGGAATGCCGAGTGAAGTCAAAAATGCCGTGCGTAAACTTGACGGTGTTATTGCAAAACTGCCGAAAAGATTCAGAGATTATTTAACGATTGAAATACCCGAAAGCCTTTATTTTGATGTGTCTGTGGGAATGGAAGGCAATGTGAAGTTTGATATAAGCGTGTATGATCCTGTTGCCGGCAAGAGCGTCCAAGCCAAAGCAAGACCGGTCAGATTAATGTACCCTTCCTTCACGCCTCTCCCTTGTATGAACGGATTGGAATTCAGGAGTATTTCATTTGGGGAGCTGCTTTCCGGAGAGCTTTTTTCTTTCAGCATAGATGCCGTTATTGACCAGTTTGACATGTTAACGCTTGCGGCAGCGGCATTTCTTCCCTCGGATCAGTTAAAACATCTCACAGGAGCAAAAGCGCTTCAAAAAACATTGACGTTGAAAAATCTTTTTATGATTATTATCTGGCAGACAGAGATTCCCATTCCAGTGCCTTTGTTTTTTGATGATATTGGGCTCGATTATGCGGGAATAGAAGGGGTGCGATTGAGTACGCATATAGGCTTTCCCCGGCCTTCAGTCAGTGTCAGCCATATAGGCCGAGTGCTGTCTGGTTTTGAAAAATTTTTGACGGATAGAAAATATCTTTTAGACGGAGATGCGTTAAAGAGCACTGGGGTTGATCTTCGGCTGGAATTCGGGCCCAACTATTTGCAGATGCCGAAATATCTTGGCGCACGGGTGTTTGGAAACAAAAAAGGTTTTGAAACGATCAGCGGAATGAAGACGCTTGCGCATCTGTTAAATTGGTGCAAGCAGTTGACATTGAATGAATTAATACAGGCTTTCCCCTTGGGAGACAGGGTCGGCACAGAGACTTTGGACTTTATTGGTATACAAATGAATGTCTCATGGTTGATCACAACACCTTATGAATTTAAAAACAGTGAGCACAAACAGTTCGGCATTAAAACAATTAAGGAGGCAGAGCCCATTCTCCGGCTTATGCCGGGAGATCCTTCAAAGAAAGATCAAGGTGCGGTGATGCTGCTTAAAGGAGCGTTTGACGACAATCTTTTTTCGCTTAAAGGCTTGTTTGTGCTGAATGCTGATTTAAACAGGGGTTTTGGAACCATGTTCCGGTTCGAAGGAAAGGTGGCGGAAATCATAGATATGAATATGTTTGGACAGGTCATGATTGACACCAGAAGTCCGTCTCCTCAATTCGATATTGACGGAAATTTCAACCTGCTCCTTGCCGGAAAAAATATATTTTGTGATCAAATTCGTTTTAATAACAATGGGTTATATGTGAGCGGATGCCTTAACTTAAACGGTTATTTCCCGCTTGTGAATGTTTTGGGAACAATAAAAGGAAATGTCACAAGAGAAGTTTTTCATCTTGTCGGAAAAAAAGTTCAGATCATGATAGGTGGTTCAGATGTGGTTCGGAATGGCTCTGTGTCCATTACAAACACAAACGGCGTGGACATACAGGGAACTATTTTTGGCGTTAAGACACGGTTTGATGTCATGAAGGTGAAAAAAAGTTTCATCATTAAAGCAGTGTTCGCGAGGCGCTTTGACCTCAATCCTGATCATGGGCCGACTGGTTCCGCAGATGTCACTGTGACTCTTACGATATCAGTTAAGGAGATCGATTTCCATGTCAAAGGCAAAGGACACCTCAATCTCCCTTTTGGCCGCAGCATAGACCCTGACATCAACTTCTTTCTTGATTGTGTCCCAAGCGATCTGGAACAGGCCATACTTGATCATCTTTAGAATAGGGGACGGAGGCAACTTAACAACTTAGCATAAAATTTTCCCAGCCAATATTAAAAACCACTATTGATTATTGAATCATTCTTACTGACACTGAAAGGAATGATTCAATAAAGAAGCTGTGGTTTAGCGTTTTTTCTGTTTCTCCGTCGGGACTGTAGCCCGCCGATTTATCGGCGCTTTTAAGGTTTTTATCCGTCATTTTAGAATTGATGAACCAATACCAAAACAGTTCTTGCTGAGTCCGTTGTCAAGCTTTTTTTGTCCCACTGGCCACTTCTCAAATATATCCCCAATAATGATTATGACATGCTTGACTTGCTCTGTTGCTGTGTATCACAATAGAATCAAGTCAGCCGAGGTGCTGAAAAAAATTAAATTAAAAATAAAAAAGACTTGACACGTTTTTCGATCTTTGTAAGAATCTGTATTAATCATTTCATTTTGAATTCTTTTGGCATATGTGGTTGCAGATGGTTAAGTGGATTTTAATATTCACGATGAGGGGGTGGGAGCAGAGCCAAGAAGAGAATATAAGGAATTATTTTGTCTACACGCAAAGACTCCTATAAACTGGAACCATTAGAACCCAGACTTTTATTGTCCGGCGATCCTGTTTTTACAGGTTTGGCTGCCATGGACAATCCTGATTTTAATCCCTTCCCCCAAGCCGAAGAACTTCCAATCCATAATCAAACCGACGAAACCGCCACTTCCTCCGCGCAAACTGAATTAATAGATTTATTTGATGCAGAAACTATAAATAATAAATCCGAAACAAACAATCAAATTCAAAATTCAAATGAAAATGAAATTGTCGTAGGGGCGGGCCTTGTGTCCGCCCTCTCAGAAGAAATTGAAAATTCAACAGAAATTTGTTTGTCCAATCAAAAATCGCAAACCAAAAATCAAAAATTTGAAGACGAATTTATCATCGGACTCAATTCAGCCAACGGCCCTCCGGAAATAGACGAAATCTATGACTTTTTAATTGATTCTTATGAGGATGATGCTTTCAGCCAAATATTCTATTTGGATTTCGACGGTGAAGGGAATGTTGCGTACAACGGTCCTGTCACAGTTGAAAACATTGATGTGCCTGCTTATCAGGCGCCAGATGCTTTTGCTGGACAAGAGCAATTAATTATATCGTCTGTTGTCCGTTATTTAAATAATCTATTTAAAGACACAGGCATTGTCTTTACATCTGAAAAACCAGTTAACGCTAATTATTCCACTATATATATAGGTGGCAATGACAGCGCATTTTCTGCGTACGGCTCATTCCACGGTTTAGCCGAACAGGTAGATGCTGGCAATGCCAATCCCTCTGATAATGCCTTTGTTTTTACTGATACCCTTCCATCTGCCAATTTACCAATTACGAATTACCCATTACAAATTACTAATTTGATTATCCACGAATCCGCCCATCTTTTAGGCTGGTCGCATGACGTTTCTACGGAGGCTGGACTTCTTGATCATGTGGCTGATGTTGATTTGGGGGATATTGTGGCGAATGGCAATGATATACGCAATGAGGCGGATGCCGGTCTTATTTCAATTGGGACTATCACAGGCAATGGGGGAGCTGACGACAATTTGACATTGAATGCCACTGGAAACGGACAAGTTTTTATCAATGGCAATGTGGGTGGCAATGGGCTCAAGAATTTGACCATAACAGGCGCCAGTGTGGTTAGATTTAAAGGCAACGTTAATATCTCCGGAGACTTAAACATTCAAATTCCGGGAGGAATTATTTTTGATGGTTCTGTCAGTGTTAATAATTCCATCCTGTTGGATACTGGTGAACCCCATCTTATTACCTTTTTACAGGCTTTGGAAACCTCGCAAGGCGACTTAACTGTCCAGGAAGCCAGCTCTATCACTTTTTCGAATACGGTCAATATCCACGGACACATCACTCTGGCTGCACACAAGGATATTGATGTTCAAAGCACAATGCAGGCAGGGGGCAATATCCAGTTGGTGTCTTATACGGAAAAAATTGCTTTGAAAGGGAATGTGACGGGAGGCGGCAATTTTCAAGGCAATGGGAAGACAATGGATTTCCTGGGAAATACCAATGTGCAGGGTACTTTTATTGCCAATGCAAAGGGCGCAGCCAATGACGGTGAAGGAGATATTAATCTGAATGGGAATTTAACCACGGCAGGCGGAAAAATAACTTTTAACAGTCCTGTGGCGCTTGGCGCCAATGTGGTCGTGACCACAGGAGCAGATGCCGGCGGGGACATAGAATTTCTCAGCACAATCAAAGGCGCGCATACATTGGATTTAACCGCAGGAACCGGGAACATTCAGTTTAAGAAAGCCGTGGGTGAGCCGGCAACGTCCATCGGCGCCATGACCATTCAAAAAGCCACGGCAGGTGTCACTGCGGATCAGGCCATTTATGCGGCTTCTCTGTCAATGACACAAGCCGGCCCGGTTGTTTTAAAAGGAGCTGTCACTGTGCCCGGCGGGTACAGCAGCGCCGGAACAACTTTCAATAACACCGGCGCCATTACCACCACAAACAGCAATATCACAATCAATCACACAGGAACTGTCACCATTGGGGCTGCCGTAAGCTCCAGTGGAAACGGCCACATCAATATTGTGACCAATAACGGCACCCTGCATGTCACCCATAAAATTGAAGCAAAAGGGACGGGCAACATTACCC
>JANQER010000305.1 GCA_028278255.1 Elusimicrobiota bacterium
CGGTGGTGTGGGCTTTCTATTACCCACATCTCAGCACCCGTGAGGCGAGTTCCCATCCCTCAGTGAGATCCGCCAGTCGTTTCCATCCCCGCCAAAGCGTTAAGGTCCCCGGTATACCATCAGATTTTCGTGCCAAGAAACCTCCGAGACGTGCGATCCATACAACGACTTCACCGGTGGTGGACCCTGGGGGACACTGTTCATTATTAAATTATACGTCGGCTGCCATGAGGTCATTGATGCGTTATGGTGAAGAGATTATTGAGCAGAGTGGTTGAGGTTTCAATTGTTATTTATTATCCTGTAATCAAAACATAAAGTATTTGAATTAAGGCGGTAGTGATGGCACAGTCTAAGAAAATGAACGAATTAGAAAACAAACTGATCAAATTCTTTAAGGATCGAAATCAAGTAAAATTTGCTTATGTTTTTGGCTCGCAGGCACATGGCAAAACAGGTCCCTTAAGTGATATTGATATGGCTGTTTATATTGATGATAAAATAGACAGAAATGAATATTTTGATTTAAAGCTGAGAACACTCGGTGAATTGATGGATTATTTTGGATCGAATGAGATTGATTTGGTTGTTTTAAATGAAGCACCTCCTCTATTGGCCCATAGGATTTTACGGGAAGGACATTTGGTGTTCTCAGTCAATGAAAAAATTCGCCTTCAATATGAATCTAAAACAGTGTTGAAATATTTGGATTGGAAACCATTTTTAACAAAATATACGCAGGAGATTTTCGGTCCGGAGCCGGCTTATGGTTGATAAGGAGAAAGCTGCAAAATATGTTCAGGATATAACGACCTATTTGAAGCATTTGGCTGAACTCAAAAAATATTCTCTGGAAAATTATCTTTCAGAAAGGTTTACCTGCATTTACAAAAAGACCCGGATATCATTAGTGAGTTTATAGAAACCATAAAACTGTTTATTGCAAAAAAGTAGCCTGATAATCATTTTGTTAATGTTTGTTATTTCAAGCCTCAGAAAAAAGGATTCAAAGCAATAGGCCTATTAAAACTTACACCATACAATAATATACTGAAATTATGATTGATACACGATTATTCTGAATCGTTTGTCTGCAAGGGCGGACATCTCCAAGATCCGACAGTGCTTTCTTGGCGGATGCCCCTTCCCCTCGGCAGATGCAGAGGCCCGCACAAGGTCCGCCCCTACAACAATTTATATTCACCACTGGGGGACACTGTGTCTTTCCGAATTTTGCCTTCATCTACCTGAAAAACCTGATGATCAGCCCCTGGCGCTGACTGAAAAAACTCAGGCCACTCAGACAAATCCGTCATTGTCACAAAACACTGATACCCGCCCAACAAAACATGCGTCAACTGCACGCGCCTGCCAATATCCAGCTCAGACAACACATCATCAAAAAGACAAATCGGCTTCCGGTCAGTCCGGTCCCTCAAAAATGCACGTTCCGCCAGCTTATACGCCAAAGCCAGTGTGCGCTGCTGTCCTTGGGACGCATACGCTTTTGCAGGCCGCCCATTCAAATAAAACACAATATCATCTCTATGCGGACCAGTCAAAGTGGACCCAAGCGCAATTTCCCCCTCGCGCAAACTTCTCAACTTATACTGATTCAACTCAATCAACTTTTCCACCCCGCCCTCAGGAATCACAAAAGAACTCTTATAAAACACAGCCGCCTTCTCCTTCCCGGAGGAAAGCGTCTCATGCTGATTATGCACATGGATTGAAAACTCATGCACAAAACGCTGCCGATCCAAAGTCAAAAACGCGCCTTCCTTCAAAAGCGCATTGTCCCATGGCTCCAAAACACTCTTCTGACGTTTTCCCTCCTGCACCTGTTTCAATGCAGCGTTTCTCTCCTCCACCACCTGAGAATACCGCTGAAAAACCTCATTATATTTAGGCTCCGCCTGACAAAGAATAGAATTAAACGACCGCCTGCGCAAAGACGGCTCGCCTTTCACCAAATCCAAATCATCCGGAGAAAAAGACACCACCGGCACCTGCCCCACCCAATCCTTCAAACGTCTTTGAATCCGGTTATTCACCAAAACATGCCGCGGCCTCCCGGCCTTTAACCGAATATCCACCCCCCGCGGCTCCTCTCCCTCAAAAACACCCTTCAAAACAGCCTCATTCTTCTCCCACTGCAGCATCACCTTAGTGTCCGCCCCCCGATGGCTCTGCCCAGTGCCCAACACGCAAATCCCCTCCAGCACATTTGACTTTCCTGACCCATTCGGCCCCACAAAAAGATTCAGCTTGGCTGACAAAGGAACTTCAGCCTGCGCATAATTCCGAAACTGCCTCAATATCAATGATTTTAGAAACATATTATATCCGTGACCACTCAGATCTCTGTAATTGCCCTTCGTCTAAAGCCGGATATGGCTAGGGCGTATTTCAGACATGGTCTGTAAGCAATTTTTAAAAGCGCCCAATAAATTGGGCAATTACGACCGCGCCAGCGGAAGCGCCTTAGGGGAAAGACCATATAAAACATAAAAGGGCCTGAGTAGTCACTTATATCCAGGGATTTCTGAATAGCAGGGGAAAGCAGCCCCTATTGGCAAAAAAGGCGGAATACTTAAAACTTATAGCTGACCCCTGCTGTGTAGGTTCTGCCCGGCCTGGGAAAATCAGACACCGGAGAACTTGCCAAAGGCGAGGGGGCATAGAATCTTTCATTGCTTAAGTTAAAAACAGACACGAACAAATCCCAGTCTTTGTCATTCACAATCCGCAAAGAAGTGTCCAGCAGGATTCTGGCTTCTGTTTTCGGGCGGGTGTCTCCTGCTTCTCTTGGCAGCTTCCCAGTGTAGTCCATATTGATATTCCAATTCAAAATATCAGCCAAAAACAGATTGAGCCCGATAGAAAATTGATTTAACGGGACAAAAGGAACACCCCTTTTTGTTTCTTTGTCTTCCGCATCAGTATATGAATAACTCCCGTATATGTGGTTCCCTTCGAAAAAATGATATTTTTCCGTGATCTCGAGCCCTATATGCCTTGTTTTCCCGCTGTTCACATAAAACAAGGGCCCCCCGGGTTTGGTGGGGTGACGGGTTTTTGAGTAATCAATGAGGTTTTTGGTCTTGATATAATACATGGCAATGTGTGATTGTATTTTTCCAAATAAAATATCCGTTAAAGACACTTCATAAGAAGTGAGGTCCTCGGCATCAAGGTCAGGATTTCCGACGATACCAATGTTGTTGTTATATAAATGATGAAAGTTCGGGGCATTAAAGGCTGTATTGTATATTAATTTCATTATGCCGCCTTTGTTGTTGTAATCCCAAACAAGAGCTGTGCGGGGATTGAATGTGCTCCCGAAATCACTGTAATGGTCGTATCGTCCCCCAAAAACAAGATACCAGGTGTGCGTGATGTCCCACTCATTCTGAAAGAAAAATCCAGAGATAGTGCGGTCTCCTTCCAAGGCCCAATTGAAAGAGGTATTGCTGTAATCCACCATAACATCTGAGGAAGAAAAGTAAAGAGGATGTATGTTGGCCTTGGTGACAATATCTTTCAGAGTGCTTTTTTCATAAAACAGCCCGAACAAAAACCTGTTGCTGCCGTTGGTTTTGTAATCAAAAAGAAGTTCGCTTCTGAATTCATCTATTTTATTGCTGCTATCGACTTCTCCGCCATTGGGCCAGTATTCTATGTCGCCGTCGCCGTCCGTGTCCAAGGGGTACACAAAGCCGTTCGGAAGTATTTGCCCCATAAAAACAAACTTAAAAGCATCAAAAGACATCTTGGGTTTTATGGTCAATGTTTCTGAAAGCGCAAAAATTTGCGATGCTTCCGCGTACCAGTGCCTTAATTCTCTGTCTTCTCCTCTCTCTGTCAGAAAATCCAGATCAGGAATAGGCACATCAGTGTCACTATTGATAAAAGAGGTTGTGAATGAGAAACCCTTGTAATTCAGATCAAAAGAGGTTTGGTGCTTTTTTGCTTTTTCATCCATTCCTGTCGGGCAAATCGTCAAAGGTGTTCCCTTCAGTGCGTCAGACTCAAGAATTAAATTCGGCCCTTTTGTATCCAATGCTTTGACATGAAAAGCTGTTTCAAGCTCATTGTTGAACTTTTTTCCAAAACCTATATAACCTTCCTTTGTGTGAAAAGAGCTGTACTTAATATCAACCACTGTCCCGTCTATTTCCTCGGGCTTTTTGGTGATCACATTGATGATTCCGGCAAAAGCATTGGTTCCCAAAAGGCAGGAGCCCGGCCCACGGATGATTTCCACTTGTTTTATGTTTTCAAGATTAAAGTCCCTTAACTCCATAAAGGAAGCGCGCAGCGGATCAACAATGGTGTGTCCATTTAACAGATACTTAAAGCTTTTATTGTTAACCAAAGACTGTATGCCGCGCATATTCAGGGCCTGCGTGTTTATATAAGTAAATCTTGTGGAAACACCCGGCACTCTTTCCAGAAGCTGCGATAATCTTGTCACCCCCATGGCTTTGATTTGTTTTTCCGTATAAACCGTCATGGTGGAAGGCGCTTTATGAACCGGCTTTTCCGTCAAAGTGGCTGTAATGACAACAGGAATATCATCATAAAGAAGCTCTTCAACACCTTCTTCTTCAAACCCTTCCTGCGCCCAAGCGCTCAGAGGAAGACCAGCTAAAAAAAATGCAGCGCAAATCATAGAATGCAGTGTTATATTACGCATTGGCAAGCCCCTTTGTTTCAAAGTTATCCCAAAACTTAACTCGGATAATTCAGTTGGGGCCGCTGGACCGAGACGGAAAAGTCGGGCGTTTTTTCTAAACAAAAAAGTGAAAGCATACTTGAAAGTATGGTTGAGCTTTTTTGTGACGAAAAAATGCC
>JANQER010000310.1 GCA_028278255.1 Elusimicrobiota bacterium
GGGCAGACGCAGAGGAGTCTGCTGTGGTGCGCCCGAAATGGCTGGAGCGCGCTGAAAGAATTTATATGGAAGGGTTGAAAGCACAGGAAGAAGGCAATGACAAGCTGGCCAGAAAGAGATTTGGGAGCGCATTGAAAATCTTGGCGTCAAAAGCGGATCAGGACTTTTTGTTGTCCGTGAAAGATGATATTGCATTGCTTTTTGCCAAAGTGGAGGAGTATTTGTTGTTTCTTCCGGAAAAGCCGGTCACAGCGCCGGAAGATTTGGATGTGAGCGAGCAGGAACTGGAAGAAGTCAAAGCAGATGAAACACCGTCTAAGCCTGTGGTGAAGCATTACACCATTCCGGTTGATCCGGAAAATCCTGTGGCCAAGAAATATATTGCTATTTACACCGGACGCCGGAAAAAGAGCATGCAAAAAGCTTTGGACAGAATGGGGCTATACCGTGATATGATTGCACGGGAAATTGTGAAAATCGGGCTTCCCAGGGAGCTGATTTATCTGCCTTTGGTGGAGAGTGAATTCAAGAACCAGGCCAGGTCCAGAGCCGGGGCTGTGGGTTTGTGGCAATTTATGACCGGAACAGGCCGCCGGTACGGGTTGAAAGTCAATTACTGGGTGGATGAGCGCCGGGATCCTGTGAAGGCCACGCGCGCGGCCTTGCAGCATTTGAAAGATCTTTATGAGTGGTTTGATGATTGGCATTTGGCGCTGGCGGCTTATAACCGCGGCACCAAAGGCATTGAAAGAGATTTGAAAAGAACACGCGCCACGGATTATATGGTGGCGTCAAGCAGAAAGGGGCTTCCCAGAGAAACAGAGAATTATGTGCCTAAGATGATGGCGTGCATACTGATCGCTGACAATGCGGAATATCATGGGTTTCGGACTGATACCGGCATGACACAGCAAGAAGTGGATGAGGTTGTTTTGGAAAAGCCTCTTGATCTGAAGATTGCCGCCAAATGTGCCGGCATTGGCAAAAAAGAAATTGAAAAATTAAATCCAACAGTTCGTTTGTGGTGCACGCCGAAAAACCAGAAAGATTTTGTTTTTAGAATACCGGCAGGCAAAAAGAAGTCTTTTTTAGCGGCTCTGTCCAAAGTCAAGAACTGGAACCCGGCGCCGGAAATGATCCGGTATCGGGTCAGACGCGGGGATTATTTGGGGAGAATTGCCAGAAAGTATCGCACCAGTGTGCGCGCCATCATGCGGCAAAACAAGATCCGCAACCCCAGGCGTTTGCGCGTGGGACAAACCCTTGTGATCCGCCCCGGCCGGAAATACAGAAGATAGAAAGGGATTTCCATTGATCAATATATTGTCATGCCGAATCACATTCATGTGATTGTTGGATTAAAAGAAAATGTCGTAGGGGCCGACCTCCGTGTCGGCCCTAATCAATATAACACATCAAATAAAAAAAACGATTCAACATGTCTGCCAGGGCGGACACGGGGGTCCGCCCCTACAACGATTTCATTGTCGGATTATATTCGACGAATAAAAATGTTGACCACAAAAAATATATTGATGGTGTCAAAAATGACAATTGGATGCCATTTAATAAATAGGCGATTCTTCGCCTGCTTATGCCTTCTCGCCGGGCTGGTATAAGTTTATATTTTCAAGGGCATAAGAGATTGTTATACTTGTTCCATGATCTACGATGCAATTGTCATCGGCGGGGGGATTACCGGGGCCGGGGTGGTGCGGGATTTGGCCCTGCGCGGGTTGAAAGTCCTTTTGTTGGAAAAGGGGTTGCCTGGCTGTGCCACAACAGCCGCTTCCACGCATTTGATTCATGGGGGATTGCGTTATCTTCTTTATGACAGATTGACCACTCATACCACGTGCTGGGATTCAGGGCATATCGTTCGAATGGCCCGGCCTTTGCTGAAGCGTCTGCCTATTCTCTGGCCGGTTTATCAAAATCATCAGTATGGGCTGGAAACCGTTGAGACTCTTTTGGAGTCCTATGATGTTTTTCAGCCCATGAAAGAAGGGTTGCGTCATTTGCGTTTGTCTGCCGGAGAAACCCTCAGGCTGGTTCCGGGAATAAAAGCAGAAGGTTTGTGCGGAGCAGTTGTTTTTGATGAGTGGTGGGTGGATCCTGTGGCTTTGGTGCAGGCCAATCTTGATTCTGCCAATCACGGTGGGGCTGTGGTCCGGGAGAACACCCAAGTCATTGGTTTTGTGTCTGAAGGCAAATCCGTTTGCGGGGTGAAAACAATCAACAAAGAGGGACAAAATGAAAAATTTTTGTCCTCGGTTGTGGTAAATGCGGCAGGCCCTTGGGCCGGGTCAGTGGCAGGATGGGCCGGGGCGCATGTGCCTTTGCGTTTGCAGCAGGGCACGCATTTGGTTTACGAAGGAACTCTTTCGTCATTAGGGGTTTCTGAACGCAGACTGGCGCTGCTCCTTGAAGCATCGGATCATAAGCGATTCGTGTTTGTCGTGCCCGGCAATGGCAGGGTGTTGGTGGGGCCGACGGATGTGAACACCTCAAAAGATCCGGATCATCTGACATCGGATGAAAAAGAGGTTCGTTACCTTTTGTCATCAGTTCAGCAATATTTTCCAAGTTTTCCTGAACGTTTTTTGCAAACCATTGTGGGCGCCAGGCCTGTTTTGGGACAGAAAGGGTCTGAGACCATGTTGTCCCGTGATTTTGATGTGTTTGATCACAGTGTGCGGGACAAGAGAGATGGGCTTTTGACTGTGACCGGCGGTAAGATGTCTGATTTTCGTTTGATGGGTCAGGAGACAGGTGATGCTGTTTGCCGAAAGTTGAATAAGTTTGTTTCTTGCCAGACGCATTTGAACACACTGCAAGGAATGCCTGTTGACCATGTCCCTGATTTTTCCTTGCCGCCCAAAACATTAAAGACATTTTTGAGGCACCATCCTCATTTGCGCAAAGTCTATGCCATGAGTCATTTGGCAGGCGCTTTTGGAAAGCATTTGGTGAGAAAGTATTCAACAAATCTTCAGATGTCAACGGCAGAAGATTTTCAAAGATATTATTTGGGTCAATAACCATGGCAAAAAAGCTATAATCTCTTTTTGTGCCTTTATGGATAAACCTGAAGGAGTATGAATATTGTTATGATGGACCCGACAAAGCCGAATGAATTTCATTATGTGGAAGAAGTGGTGAACCGAAGACCTGGTTTTGATGCCAAGGATATTCATGTCACGAAAAAAATCAGTCAGCTGATCAATCTGGTGGATGGCCCTGGCCGGCTGGATGATAACCGGGATTTGGTGAAAGAGATTATTGTGACAGCATTGAAAACGCAGAAGTCTCATCTGGACCGGGGTGATGTGAAAATTTTGAACCGGGCTTTGCGGGAATTGCGTTATGGGTTTCATGTGTTTAAGCCTTACAGGAACCGCCAAAAAGTGACTATTTTTGGGTCAGCCCGCTCTCAAAGCAGTGATATAGATTATAAATTGGCCCGTGCGTTTGCGCAGAAGATGGCCCGAAAAGAATTTATGGTGATCACAGGGGCTGGACCGGGGATTATGAAGGCCGGAAATGAGGGCGCCGGCCGTGACAATAGTTTTGGGGTGAATATTCGTTTGCCGTTTGAACAAAAGGCCAATCAGTTTATTCAAAAAGACACTTTGTATATTGACTGCCGTTTTTTCTTCACAAGGAAATTGATGTTCTTGAAAGAAGCCAGTGCCGTGGCCCTGTTCCCCGGAGGTTTTGGGACGTATGACGAGGGCATGGAAGTGTTGACATTGGTTCAAACCGGTAAATGTGACCCTATTCCCATTGTTTTTATTGAGCCGCCCGGAAGCCGCTATTGGTCGGATTGGAAGCGTTATGTGGTGAAGCATTTGTTGAAAACAGGGAAGATTTCCGCTGAAGACATGAATCTGTTCATGGTCACGGATTCAGTGGACAAAGCTGTGCGTGAGATTGTGCGCTTTTATCGGAATTATCATTCTTTGCGTTATGTGAAAGACCTTTTGGTGATTCGTTTGAAAAAGCCTGTTCCGGCGAGGATGCTCAAGGCCATTCACCATAAATTTGAGGATATTTGCTATAGGGGTGAGTTTATGGCCAGGGACAGGGGTTTCCCTGAAGAAACACAGTTTATGGATCTTCCACGCCTGGCTTTTCATTACAATCGTTTTAATTTCGGCCGCCTCAGGGAGCTGATCAATTTCTTAAATTCGTATTAGTCAGCTAAGAGCAAAGAGCATAGCGCCAAGGGGAAAAAGAAAACAAGAGAAATTATGTTCTTGACAAAGGCTCGTTTCTTCGCTAAAAATAGAAGCAAATCCGTTTAAAAATGTCTGTCGCAAAACAGCTGTTTTTATTGTCCTGCTCTTAAGAGTAAGTTTTATTCATATTTAAATTTGATTTTTGGCATTGTTTGATTATTGGTCATTGGTTATTATTTGGTTATCGTTTCTTGGAATTTGGGGGACTGTTGCGAAATGCTTTTTCCTTCAAACCCCCTCTCCTGTCTCTGACGGGAGAGGGCTTCACGAAGTGAAGGGTGAGGGCCTCAATAGGCTATTTCGCAACTGACCCTTTGGTTATTTCCAGTTTGTTTCTCATTTTTGGGGGTACTCTCTATGACTAAATCTCAACTGATTAATAAAATCACCAGAGACGCTGGCGTGCGGCGCGCCCAAGCGGTTCGTGCTGTTAAGTCTTTGGTGCAGGCGATTCGGGAGACAATCAATAAAGGGGAGAAGATTTCTTTAACCGGGCTTGGCACTTTTAAGATGAAAGCGCGCAAAGCCAGGCCTGGGCGCAATCCCAAAACAGGAGACACCATTGCCATCCCAGCTGGACGGAAGATTTCTTTCAAGCCAAGTCTGTCTCTCAAAAAACTTGTTAAAGGTTAAGCCGGTATAAGGCAGTCATTCCATGGCATACAAGAAAACAGCCATTAGAGGGCTGGCTTCATTGGCCAGTGTCATCTTTTTCGCTTGGGGGGCGTTGATTGTCCTTAAAGGGGTATGGGATGTATGCGGCGGGCAACCTGAAGCCAATTTTTTTTCTCCCCAGCCGTGGGAATTTGTCACGCGGGAGCAGTGGTTTCGTTATGCCGGGTTTGAGATCATTTACGGCGTGACCTGTCTGGCTTTGGGATGGTATATCCGCAGGGTGGGAAAACATCTCCCGGAATGGATTGAGAGAGAAGAAACACAAGAGGAGTTGATGTGAGAAGGAAATGGGCCCGTCCAAAATGCCTGACAAACTTATTGGCTTGGGGCCGCAAAATTGTTCAATCAAAAATCAACAATCTAAAATCGTAACGGCTCAGGTCTTTTTCCTAAGACACTTCCACTCGTGTGGTCGTAATTGCCCGATTTATCGGGTGCTTTTAGAAGTTGTTTGCCGATTCTCTTTGAAATACGCCCGATAAATCGGGCAATGACAGGGACCTAATCAGTTGACTAAAATCAAAAATAACACGATGATTCACTGTGCTAAAAAATTAGATCTTTTGCCGCCTTATATTTTTACCAGAATTAAGGCTTTGGCTGCGAATGCCTATGCCCGCAAATTGGATGTGATTGATTTGGGGATGGGAAATCCGGATTTGCCCACACCGCCGCATATTGTGGAACGGCTTGTGGACACTGTGGAGAATCATCCGCGGACGCACCGTTATCCGCAGGCCAAAGGCATGCCCCGGTTTCGCCGGGCTGTGTGCAGTTATATGCAAAAACGTTTTCATGTGAAGCTGGATCCAGAGGACAATGTCCTGGCTTTGGTGGGGTCCAAGGAAGGCATTGCGCACCTGTGCAGCGCTTATTTAAATCCAGGGGAAGTGGCTTTGGTGCCTGTTCCGTCTTATCCTGTGCATTTTAACGGCGTGATTCTGGCCGGCGGACAAGTGCATCCCATGCCGTTGAAGCCTGAAAATGGTTTTTTGCCTGATTATGGAAAAATTCCACAGCGCGTTCTCAAAAAAACAAAATTGATGTTTTTGAGTTACCCGAATAATCCCACAGCCGCTGTGGTGGAAGACCCGTCTTTTTATAAAGAGACTGTTAGGTTTGCCAAGAAGAATGATATTTTGGTGGCTTATGACAATCCTTATTGTGAGATCACATTTGACGGTTACACAGCCCCGAGCTTTTTGGAAACACCAGGCGCCAGAGAGATTGGTCTGGAGTTTCATTCTTTTTCTAAAACATATAATATGGCTGGCTGGCGTATTGGCTGGGCATGCGGTGAAAAGAAATTATTGGCGCCGCTGGAAAAATTTAAGG
>JANQER010000311.1 GCA_028278255.1 Elusimicrobiota bacterium
TTTGTCTCCTGCCACGATCCGGAATATTATGGCAGAACTGGAAAATGAAGGGTTCTTGTGCCATCCGCACACCTCAGCCGGCAGGGTGCCGACAGATAAGGCTTACCGGTATTATGTGGATTCTTTGGTGGAATTGCAGCGTTTGGCGCAGAGGGAGGAAGAGAAGATCCGGTCTGAATACGAGGCCCGGATACGGGAAATTGAAGATCTTTTGCATTCGACGTCCAGAACATTGTCTGCTCTTTCTCATTATTCAGGATTTGTGCTGGCCCCGGCCATGGATCAGGCCAGGCTGCAGCATTTGGAGCTGATCCCTTTGGACAGCCGCCGGGTTCTGGTTGTTTTGATTTCTGATTCAGGCATTGTGAAGAATCGTGTGGTGGCTTTTGATTCGGCTTTTTCCGCGTCTTTGTTGAAAGATGTGTCTCATCTGCTGAACACGCATTTGCATGGAAAGCCGTTTGCGCATGTGAAGGATTCTTTGGCGTCTTATATTGAGTCTGCTTATCAGGAACAGATGGATATGCTGGATTTGGCCAGGGGCGTGGCCAGGCAGGCTTTTGATTGGAATGAGGAAGGTGATTTGTATTTGGAAGGCGCTGGGAATATTTTGTCTTTACCGGATTTTCAGAATCAGGAGCAGATCCGTTCTTTGGTGCATTTGTTGGATGAAAAAAGGACTTTGGGCGAGTTGTTGGCCAAGGATTTGTTGGAGAGCTCAGGATCCGGGGTGCAGGTGAAAATCGGGGCTGAAAATAAGTCGCCTGAACTGAAGAATTTGAGCACGATTTCATCCACCTATGATATTCATGGAAGAACAGTGGGCGTGCTGGGCATTATTGGCCCCAAACGCATGGAATATTCGCGCATGATGGGGCTGGTGGAATACGTGTCCAAAGCAGTGAGCCAGGTGTTGAATAAATTGGTGTGAGAATAGAGTGTGAAGAGGCGGGCCCTGCGTCCCCCCGTCACTTCTCAGGTCCCTGTAATTGCCCGATTTATCGGGCGTATTTCAGGGAGGATCGGTAAACAATTTTTAAAAGCGCCCGATAAATCGGGCAATTACGACCGCGCTAGTGGAAGTGTCTTAGGGGATAGACCCTACTAAAAAATAAAAAGACCTGAGGAGTTGTGTCCCCTCATTGGAAAGGATTAGGAAAATGTCAGAGACAGTGGAAAATCAGGAAGCACAAGAAGCTGCGGATGATGTGATTGCTTTGGCCGCTGAGCAGAAGAGGTCTGAATTGGAGATTTTAAAGGCGTCTTTGGATGAGGCCAATGCCAAGGCAGCGGATTATTATGATCAGTTATTGCGGCTGAAAGCTGAGTTTGAGAATTTTCAAAAAAGAGCTGAGAAAAATAGAAGCGATGCGCGCAAATGGGGAAAAGAAGAAATTGTGATGCGGCTGGTGTCTTTAATGGATGTGATGGAGCAGGCAGAGAAAGCAGCGCATGGGACCTCTGATATGAAGTCTGTTGTGATGGGTTTGGACATGCTTTACAGCGAATTTAAGCGTTTGTTGAAAGATGAAGGATTGGAAGAAGTGTGTGTGAGTGAAGGGGACAAATTTGATCATGCTGTGCAGGAAGCAGTGGAAACAGTTGAAGATGAGGGAGAAGAAGACCGGGTTTTGTGTGTCATGCAAAAAGGCTATCGGTTTCAGGGCGGCCTGCTTCGCCCGGCACGGGTAAAAGTATCAAAGAAATCGTCGTAGGGGCCGGGTCTGCCCGGCCCGATGGGATAAAATATATTGTCGTAGGGGCGGACCCCTGTGTCCGCCCGATCAATCAAGGAGGATGCAAAAATGGCAAAAATCATTGGAATTGATTTGGGGACTTCAAATTCAGCAGCAGCTGTGATGGAAGGCGGGAAGCCCGCTATTATTCCGTCGGCTGAAGGGACTTCTATGGGGGGAAAGGCTTTTCCTTCTTATGTGGCTTTTACAAAGGACGATCAGCTGATTGTGGGTGAGCCTGCGCGGCGGCAGGCTGTGACCAATCCAGAAGGCACTTTAATGGCGTTCAAACGGAAAATGGGTCAGGATTTTAAGTATTCAGTGCGTGGGAAAGAGTTTACACCGCAGCAGTTGTCTGCATTTGTTTTGCAGAAAATTAAGCGGGACGCTGAAGCGTATTTGGGCGATAAAGTGGAAAAGGCTGTGATCACTGTGCCGGCTTATTTTGATGACAATCAGCGGCAGGCCACCAAAGACGCCGGTCAGATTGCCGGTTTGGAAGTGGTCCGTTTGGTGAATGAGCCCACAGCCGCGAGTTTGGCATACGGGCTGGATAAGACTGGTCAGCCGCAGAAGATTTTGGTGTTTGATTTGGGCGGCGGCACATTGGATGTGACCATTATGGAAATGGGCACAGTGGACAAGGAAGCCACTTTCCAGGTGTTGTCAACGTCAGGAGACACGCAGCTGGGCGGGACTGATATGGACAATGTGTTGATTGATTTCATCGCTGAGGAGTTTCGCAAAGAAAATGGCATTGATTTGCGCAAAGACAAGATGGCCATGCAGCGGTTTAAGGAAGCTGCTGAGAAGGCGAAAATTGAGCTTTCCACTGTTTTGGAAACAGATATTAATCTTCCTTTTATCACAGCTGATGCGTCTGGTCCCAAGCACTTGACCATGAAATTGACCCGGGCAAAACTGGAGTCTTTGGTGCAGTCTATTATTGATCGATGTCAGCATTCTTTGGAGCAGGCATTGGCAGATGCCAAATTGTCTGCGTCTCAGGTGACAAAAATTATTATGGTGGGCGGCCCCACGCGTATGCCGTGTGTGCAGAAGTATGTGGAGAGTTTTGTGGGCCGGAAAGTGGAGGGAGGCGTGAATCCCATGGAATGTGTGGCCATGGGCGCTGCCATTCAGGCCGGTGTGTTGGGCGGAGAAGTGAAGGATGTGCTTCTTTTGGATGTGACGCCCTTGTCTTTGGGTTTGGAAACATTGGGAAATGTGATGACCAAATTGATTGAGAGGAACACCACAGTGCCGACCAGGAAATCACAAATTTTTTCCACTGCAGCGGACAATCAGCCGGCTGTGACCATTCATGTGTTGCAGGGGGAACGGCCTTTGGGGAAGGACAATGTGTCTTTGGGGCATTTTGATTTGGACGGGATTGCGCCGGCGCCGCGCGGGGTCCCGCAGATTGAAGTGACATTTGATATTGATGCCAATGGCATTTTGAATGTGTCTGCCAAGGATTTGGCCACGCAAAAACAGCAGCACATCACCATTCATGCCAAGAACAAACTGAATAAGGATGAAGTGGACAAATATGTGAAGGAAGCGGAAAAGTTTGCGGATGAGGACAAGAAGAAGAAAGAAGAAATAGAAGCGCGGAATGAGGCGGATTCTATGGTGTATTCCACAGAAAAGGCTTTGAAGGATTACGGCGATAAGGTGTCTCAGGATGAGCGCATGGCCATTGAGCGTGCTTTGAATGATGCCAAAGAAGCTTTGAAAGGGTCTGATGTTGAAAAGATCAAGAAAACCAAAGAAGATTTGGGAAAAACCGCTCAAAAACTCGGAGAAGAAATGTACAAAGCCGCACAGGCGAAATCGCAGGCAGCTGGCGGTCCTGCCGGACCGGGTGCAGCAGGTCCTTCCCCTTCAGCTGGCGGCAATGGCGATGGAAATGGAAAAGGAAATGACAAAGTCGTTGACGCAGAAGTCGTCGATGATGATAAAAATAAATAGCAATAAAGAAATTGTCGTAGGGGC